>DATJEA010000480.1:0-21953 GCA_035497095.1 Acetobacteraceae bacterium
AAATCCAGCGTCACCAGCTGCCGCGCCAGCAGCCCCGCCGGCAGCGCCAGGGCCGCGTAGAAATACCAGCCAAGCCCGCCCAGCCAGCCGGACAGCGCCAGCAGCGCCACCATCGCAGCATAACAGGCGACCAGGAACGGCGCGGTGCGCTCACCCCACAGCCGCGCGGTGGAGCGCACGCCGACCAGCGCGTCATCCTCGCGGTCCTGATGCGCGTAGATCGTGTCGTAGCCGAGAATCCAGGCGAACGCGGCGGCATATAGCGCCGCGGCGGGCCAGCCGAGTTGGCCGGACGCGGCGGCATAACCCATCGGCGCGCCCCAACTGAAGGTCAGCCCGAGCATCGCCTGCGGCCACCAGGTCACCCGCTTGGCCAGCGGATAGCTGACCACCAGCAGCAGCGACGCCACCCCCAGCAGCTGCGCCAGCGGGTTCAGTTGCAGCAGGATCAGCAGCCCGCCGGCCAGCAGCGCCGCCAGCAACCCGAACGCGTGGCGCAGCCGCAGCGCACCGGAGGCCAGCGGCCGGCCGGCGGTGCGGGTCACCTTGCGATCAAGCTCCCGATCCCAGATGTCGTTCACCACGCAGCCGGCGCCGCGCATCAGGAAACTGCCGACGAAGAACAGCGCGATCAGCCACACCGTCCGCCCCGGCGCCGCGCCGGCCAGCAGGATCGCCCACAACCCCGGCAGGAACAGCAGCCAGGCGCCGATCGGCCGGTCCGCCCGGGCCAGATGCACATACGGCACCCAGGCGACCGGCAGGCGGGCCACCCATCCGGTGCTGGAGATATCGGTATAGGGCTGCATGATGCTACTGTGCCCGTCGCCATGACCGGGTCAATCCGCCTTTTCGTGCCGGACGCGCTGTTTCAGGGTGCCACGGTCGCGCCATCCGCCGCCCAGGCGCATTATCTGGGGAGCGTGATGCGTCGCGCCGTCGCTGACACGGCGCTGCTGTTCAATGGCCGGGACGGCGAGTTCCACGCCCGGATCACCGCGATCCGGCGGGACCGGGCCGAACTCGTGGTGGAGCAGCAAAGCCGTGCGCAAGTGGCCGATGCCGATCTCTGGCTCGCCTTCGCGGTGCTGAAACGCGATGCCACCGACCTGCTGGTGCAGAAGGCGACCGAACTCGGCGTCTCGCGCCTGCTGCCGGTGTTCACCGAGCGGACCAACGCCGGGCGCGTCAACCTTGACCGGCTGCAGGCGATCGCCATCGAGGCCGCCGAGCAGAGCGAGCGGCTGACCGTGCCGGAGCTTGCCGCGCCGGCCAGGCTCGGCGCGATGCTGGCCGATTGGCCGCTGGGCAGGCCGCTGTTTGCCGCGATCGAGCGGCGGGCGGCACCAGCCATCCCGCCGATGCATGGCCCCTGCGCATTTCTGGTGGGTCCGGAGGGCGGATTTGCACCGGCAGAGGTTGAACTGCTGCGCCGCCACCCCTTCTTACAGGCTGTTCATCTGGGTCCGCGCATTCTGCGCGCCGAGACGGCAGCCATCGTCGGCCTGGCATTGTTGCAGGCGGGTGTCGGCGGCTAGACTGCCACTTCAACGACCGCGCCGCCGCGGACGCAGCAAACGGAACGCCGATGTCCAACCCTGGAGATGCCGACGCGACCCCGATCACGTCGGAGCGGCAACTTGCCGATTACATAGCCGTCGGCTGCAAGCCGCCGGCCCGCTTCACGATCGGCACCGAGCACGAGAAATTCGGCTTCCGGACCGCCGATCTGGTCACCCCGCCCTATGAACCGGGCGGCATCCGCGCGCTGCTGGAAGGCATGATGGCCGGTGGTGGCTGGGAGCCGATTCTCGATCGCGGCAACCCGATCGGGCTGAACAGCACCGGCACAGCGAACCGCCTGGGCCAGCCCACCAGTGGCGCGATCTCGCTGGAGCCGGCCGGGCAACTGGAACTGTCGGGCGGGCTGATGGCCGATCTGCACGCCACCCGCGCCGAGTTCGAGGCGCATTTCGCCGAAGTCCGCGCCGCCGCCGAACCGCTCGGCCTGGGCTTCGCGCCGCTCGGCTTCCATCCGCTGGGCACGCGCGACTCGATGCCGTGGATGCCCAAGGGCCGCTATGCGCTGATGCGCCGCTACATGCCGCTGGTCGGCTCGCTGGGGCTGGACATGATGACCCGCACCTGCACCGTGCAGGTCAACCTGGACTACGCCAGCGAGGCCGACATGGTGACCAAGCTGCGCGTCGCGCTGGCGCTGCAGCCGGTGGCCAGCGCGCTGTTCGCCAATTCGCCATTTTCCGAAGGCAAGCCGAACGGCTTCCTGTCCTACCGATGTCAGGTCTGGACCGACACCGACAATGACCGCTCCGGCATCCCGCCCTGCGTGTTCGAGCCGGGCTTCGGCTTCGAGCGCTACGTGCAGTGGCTGCTCGACGTGCCGATGTATTTCGTGTTCCGCGACAACCGCTATATCGACGTCGCCGGCCGCTCATTTCGCGATTTCATGGCGGGGAAGCTGGACGTGCCGGGCGTCGGGCAGGCGACGATCGGCGATTTCGCCGACCATATGACCACCGCCTTCACCGATGTGCGCCTCAAGCGCTTCCTGGAAATGCGCGGCGCCGACGCTGGCAGCGTGGAGATGATGGTCGCGCAATCCGCCTTGTGGGTCGGCATCCTCTACGATCCGGCGGCACTGGCGGCGGCAGCGGCGCTGGTCGCCAGCCGGAAGTGGACCGATTTCACCGCGCTGCGCCCACTGGTGCCGCGCACCGCGCTGGACACCAGGCTGGCGGGCGAAGGCACGGTGCGCGATCTGGCGCGCGAGATGGTGGCGATTGCCCGCGATGGGTTGCGCGCCCGCGCCATCCGCGATGCGCAGGGGCGCGACGAAACGATGCATCTGGCGCCGCTGGAAGCGCTCGTGGCCGGCGGACCGACCCAGGCCGAGCGTTGGCTGGAGCGATATCACGGCATCTGGCACGGTGATACGTCGCGTATTTTCGCCGAGGCGGCCATCTGATCCGTACATGATACGCAATAACATGGCGTGAAGGCTGGTTTCACGCGACGATATTGCGTAAACACTTGATACGGTAATCTTAATGGACGTCTTATTCATCGATGGTTTCGGGCTCACAGGATAGATTCCCTGGCGGGGGAAGCGGCGCGGGTGGTGGCGGGGGTGACCCGGTTCTGGTCCGTCTACGGCTGATCGGCCAGATGGAAGCCTGGACGCTGACCAGCGAAAGCATCCTGCCGACCGGCCGCAAGACCCGCGCGCTGCTGGCGGTGCTGGCGCTGTCGGCGCCGCGGCCGGTGCTGCGCGGCAAGCTGGCCGAACTGCTGTGGAGCCGCCGCCCGGAGGAACAGGCCCGCGCCTCGCTGCGGCAGGAAATCCATCGGCTGCTGGAGGCGCTGAACCCGGTCGGCGCGCAGATCCTGTCGATCAACCGCGACCATCTGGCGCTGCGGCCTGGCACCGTGTGGGTGGACGTGGAGGAGGTGCTGCGCGCCTCGCCGACCAAGCCGGCCGCGCTGTCACTGCTGGACGGCGAGTTGCTGGAAGACCTCGACGGCGTCGACCCCAGTTTCGACGGCTGGCTGACCGGCGAGCGGGAGCGGGTGCGCGACCGGGCGCGGCAACTGGCGGAAACCCTGCTGCGCGAAAAAACCGATCCGGAGACGGTAATTCCGGCCGCGCAGCAACTTCTGGGAATCGACCGCACCCATGAAGGCGCCTGGCGGGCGCTGATGCGCGCCTATGCCGGCCGCGGCGAGCGCGGCATGGCGATCCAGGCGTTCGAGCGCTGCCGCACCGTGCTGGCCGAACTGCTCGACGCCCAGCCTTCCGAGGAAACCCAGCGGCTGCTCGGCGAAATCCGCACCGTCGGCCCGGCCGCGCGCGCCGCCGCCGCCGCCGGATCGCCGCCGCCACCGCCGCCACCGGTTGCCCGCCCCGAACTGCGCATGGAGTTGCGCACCCCCGGCCGCCCGGATGCGCGGCCGGACAGCGGCCGCGACGCGCGCGGCATCGAGCGGCCGGATGCGCGCCAGGAATCGCGCCCGGCGGCGCCCCGCGGCGGCGCCCGGGTCGGCGTGCTGCCGCTGCAACTGGTCGGCACCACCGAGGCGGAAGCGCATCTGTCGACCGGGCTGGCCGACGAGATCACCTCGGCGCTGGCGCGGTTCCGCTGGATGTTCCTGGTCTCCTCCTCGTCGCTGGCCCGCTACGCCACCCAGACCCGCGACGAGATGGCGATCCGCCGCGCCTTCAACATCGATTTCCTGCTCGACGGCACCATCCAGCGGGTCGGCGACCGGCTGCGCGTGGCGCTGCGCCTGCTCGACCTGCGCGCCGGCAACCAGGTGGTCTGGTCGCGCCGGTTCGACCGCGAGGTGCACGACCTGCTGACCATGCAGGACGAGATCGCCGCCGAGGTGGTGGCGCAGATCGACCCGGAAATCCTGCTGATCGAGGCGCAGCGCGTCGCCAGCCGGCCATCGCACGACCCTTCGGCCTACGACCTGGTGCTGCGCGCCATCCCGCTGATCACCCGGCTCGACAAGCCGCTGTTCATGGAGGCCGGCGACCTGCTGCGCCAGGCGGTGGCGCTGGAGCCGGATTATGCCGCGGCGCATGCCTGGTATGCCTATTGGCACATCTTCCTGCACGGGCAACGCTGGACCGACACGCCGGAAGAATCGATGGCCGAGGCCGGCCGGCTCGCCGAGCGGGCGATCACGCTGGACCCGCAGGACGCCAAGGCGCTGACCATCGCCGGCCATGTCCGCGCCTTCATGCATCGCCGCCTGCGCGAGGCGCTGGCGCTGCACGAGCGGGCGCTGATGCTGAACCCGAACCTGGCGATGGCCTGGGTGCTGTCCGGCGTGACCCACGCCTATCTCGGCGATCTGGTCGAGGCGGAGCGGCGGGTGGCGCGCTACAAGCTGCTGTCGCCGTTCGATCCGCAGGCCTATTTCTTCGACACCGCGCGCATCATCGTCGCGTTGCTGAAGCGCGACTATGAAGTCGCCGCCGAGATCGGCCGCGAGGTCAGCCAGATGAATCCCGCCTTCGAGGGCGCCTGCAAGCCCTACCTCGCGGCACTCGGCCATCTCGGCCAGTTGCAGGAGGCCGAGGCGGTGCGCGAGCGGCTGATGTCGATCGAGCCGGAATTCAGCATCGAGAGCTTCATCGCCGCCAGCCCGTTCGAGCGGATCGAGGATCGCGAGCACTACGCGCTGGGCTTGCGGCTGGCCGGCATCCCCGAGAATGCCGAGGTCGCCAGCTAAACCGGCGGTTCGGCGGCGGCATTGGCCTCGATCAGCGCCCGCAGCCCGTCCAGCAGGGCGGCCGGGCTGGGGGGGCAGCCGCGGATCAGCAGATCGACCGGCACCGCGCTGTCCACCCCGCCGGTGATCGCATAGCTGCCCTTGAACACGCCGCCATCGATCGCGCAATCACCCACCGCGACCACATATTTCGGGTCCGGCATCGCGTTCCAGGTGCGCTCCAGCGCCTCGTGCATGTTGCGGGTGACCGGGCCGGTGACCATCAGCACATCGGCATGGCGCGGGCTGGCGACGAAATGCAGGCCGAAGCGGCCCAGATCGTAGACCACGCTGTTCAGCATCTGGATTTCCAGCTCGCAGCCGTTGCAACTGCCGGCATCCACCATGCGGATCGCCAGGCTGCGGCCGAGCCGGCGATGGGCGGCGGCGTGCAGCCGGTCGGCCAAAGCCTGGGTGGCGGCCTCGTCCACCGGGGCGGCCGGGTCGGTGACCGGGCCGTGGCGCAGGGTGCGGGCGATGTGGCGCCAGACCATCAGAAGGAACTCTTCTTTGTTTGAAAACAAGCGCGCAAAAAAACTTCATCCATTGGAGTGTACGGCCCCTCCACCTCGCGATGCCGCAAGGCGACTGAAGTTTTTTGCGCGCTTTTTTGCAAAAAAGCGCTGCTTCCTTGCTTCACAGATCCACCCCCGAATACGAGCAGTTGAAGCTCTTATTGCACAGCGGAAAATCCGCAATGATGTTGCCATAGACCGCGCCTTGCAGCAGCGGCCATTGCAGCCAGCTCGGGTCGCGCATGAAGGCGCTGGCGATCTGCCCGCCATCCAGCCGCAGCCAGTGCCAGATATCGCCGCGGAACCCCTCGGCCCAGCCGAGCCCCTCGCCGGAGGTCATCGGCAGTGCTACGGTCAGCGGGCCATCCGGCAGGCTGGCCAGCAGCGCCCGCAGCAGCTTGATGCTTTCGGCCAGTTCCAGGCCGCGCAGCCGCACCCGTGCGTCGACGTCGCCCTCGTCCAGCACCGGCACGGTGAAATCCAGCGCGTCGTATGGCGCGTAGCCGGGGGTGCGGCGGGTGTCGAGCGCGCGGCCCGAGGCGCGGCCGACGAAGCCGCCGGCGGCGAAGGTGGCGGCCCGCGCCGGCGGCACGATGCCGGTGCCGACCAGGCGATCGGCCAGGCTGGAATAGTCGTCGTAGATGCGCAGCAGGTTGGGCAATTCGCGCTCCAGCGGCGCCAGCGCGGCCAGGATGGCGGCCGCACCTTCCGGCGAGATGTCCACCGCGACGCCGCCCGGCACCACGCAGTCCATCATCAGCCGATGCCCGAACGCCGCCGACGCGGCCCGCAGCATCGCCTCGCGGTGCCAGCCGTAGCGCGCCGACAGGAAGGCGAAGCTGGCATCGTTGCTGATCCCGCCGATATCGCCGAGATGGTTGGCCATCCGCTCCACCTCGCCCATCACCGCCCGCAGCGCGCGGGCGCGCGGCGGCGCCTCGGCGAAGCTGGCGGCCTCGGCGGCATGGGCGAAGGCGATCGAATGCGCCACCGTGCTGTCACCCGACAGGCGGGCGGCAAAGCGGGCGGCGGCACGCGGCGACTTGCCGCGCATCAGGCCGAGCGTGCCCTTGTGCACATAGCCGAGCCGGATTTCGAGCCGCACCACCACCTCGCCCTGCAGGTGGAAGCGGAAATGCCCCGGCTCGATCACGCCGGCATGAACCGGCCCGACCGCGAGCTGGTGCAGGCCCTCGCCCTCGGCGGGCAGGAACTCCGGCGGTTCGGCGGCGCCCAGATTGCCGGCCGGGCGCGACGACAGCGGCGCGGTCTCGCTCCAGGCGCCGTGATCGAGCCAGGCGCGGCTGTCCAGGCCATTGGCGGCGCTGTGGCCCCATAAATCATGGATCATCCGCTCGAACCACGCCGCCACCGGGCGGGCCGGCGACAGCGCGGCGTACCAGCCGGCATCGACCGCGGTGCTGGCGAGCAGGAACGCGTCGTCGCCGGTTTCGTGGAACAGCGCGTGCACCGCGGCCGGATCGGCCCATAGCGCCAGCAGTTCCAGTTCCGGCGTGCTGGCCAGCGCGGCGGCCATGGCGCCCCAGGCCTCGGTGCTCAGCAGATGGCGCGGCCAAGGCTGGCAGGGCTGCGGCGCCCCGGCGCGAATGAGGTCGGTGGCGCTCATCGCAGGCTCCCCGCGACGGTGGTGAACCAGGCGACCAGCGTTGCCGGCATGGCGAAGCCGAGCACGGCGACCAGCGCCAGATGCAGCCAGACCGGCAGCAGCACCAGCGGGCCTCGCGCCGGCCCCTTGTCGGGCGTCGCCGGGCCGGTGCACAGCGTGATCAGCCGCCAGCCCAGCGTCCAGCCGCCGACCACCAGCCCGATCGCCAGCGGCACCGCGAGCCACGGCGCCTGCCGCATCGTCGCGGTGATGATCAGGAACTCGCTGGTGAACAGCCCGAACGGCGGCAGTGCTGCAACGGCGATGATCCCGGCGGCCAGCGTCAGCGCCAGCGCCCGGTGGCCGGCCAGCAGCCCGCCGATCTCGCTGAACAACTGGCTGCCCTTGGCCTGGCAGGCATGCCCGACGCACTGGAACACCGCCGCCTTGGCCAGCGTGTGCAGCGTCAGATGCAGCAGCCCGGCGAAACTGGCCAGCGGCCCGCCCAGCCCGAAGGCGAAGGCGGCAACGCCGGATTGCTCGATGGTGGAGAACGCGAAGAACCGCTTCACATCCCGCCGCCGCCACAGGCTGAACGCCGCCAGCAGCACCGACAGCAGCCCCAGCACGATGATCGGCGGCCCCGGCGCCATCGCCGCCGGATTGGCGTCCATCACCCCGCGCAGCCGCAAGATGACCACCAGCGCCACGTTCAGGATCGAGCCGGACAGCACCGCGGAAACCGGTGTCGGCCCCTCGGCATGGGCGTCCGGCAGCCAGGCATGCAGCGGCGCCAGCCCGGCCTTGGTGCCGTAGCCGACCAGCAGGAACACGAAGGCGAGGTTGAGCAGCGGCGCCGCGGCGTGCGAGGCGGCGCCCGGCAGCGCGCTCCAGCGCATCGCCGCCAGCGCGCCCTCCGGCCCGGCGCCGACTGCCGGCAGCACCGCCAGGGTCAGCACGATGGTGCCGAAGAACGCCAGCGAGATGCCGACGCCGCACAGCATGAAGTATTTCCAGCTCGCTTCCACCGCCTCGGCGGTACGCGGCAGCCCGACCACCAGCACCGCCGCGATGGTCGCCGCCTCGATCGACACCCAGGTGACGCCGAAATTATTCGACAGCAGCGCCATCAGCATCGCCGCCAAAAAGGCCTGGAACAGCGCATGGTAGTGCCGCACCCGCCGCGGCTCGAGCCGTCCGGAGGCCGCCTCGGTGGCGATATAGGGCAGGCTGAACCAGGCGGTGGTCATCGCGACGAAGCTGGTCAGGATCGCCATATGGGCGGCCAGCGGGTCGACCAGCAGCAGCGTGCCGGCCGCCATCTGCCAGGGCAGCAGGCAGGCCAGCGCGAAGGTGCCGGTGGCGGCGGCGATATTGAGCCAGCCGGCCACCGCGCGGTTCTCCAGCATCGCCAGCACGGCGGCCGCCAGCACCGGCAGCAGCACCACGGCGCCGGTGACGGAGAACAACTCGGCCAGCATGCCGGAACTCATCGGTGCTGCTCCCCCACCCGGTCCAGATGCGCCACGTCCAGGCTGTCGAACCGGGCGCGCAGCCGGAAGAAGAAGACGCCGAACACCATGAAGGCCAGCACCACCAGCACCGCCACCGACAATTCCACCACCAGCGGCATGCCGTCGACGCCGATCGCCGCCAGGATCAGCCCGTTCTCCAGCGACAACACGCCGATCACCTGGGTCAGCGCGCTGCGCCGCGAGATCAGCACCAGCAGCCCGAGCAGCACCACCGACAGCGCCATCGCCAGGTCCTCGCGGGTCAGCGAGCCGGAATGCAGCGTGGTCGGCAGCACCACCATGATCGACAGCGCCACCATGCCGACGCCGAGCACCATCGACGGAAACACCCCCATCGCGGTGTCGATCGAGCGATGCACCTTGAGCCGGCGCACGATGGCATGCAGCGCCAGCGGGATCGCCAGCCCGTTGGCCGCGAGCGTCAGCAGCCCGGTGAGGTAGAGCTGCGGCGCGCCCTGCACCCAGCCCTGCCAGCAGGCGGCGGCGGTCAGCACCCAGGCCTGGGCGGCGTAGCTGTTGATCATCGCGCCGACACGACGCTGGTAGAGCAGCACGAACGACAGCACCAGCACCGCGGCGCCGAGCAGATGCGCCACGTCATAGCCCAGCGTGCCATAGCCGAGATGCGTGCCCATCAGGCGAAGCCCCCGCTCATGCGAAGCCCCCGCTCATGCGAAGCCCTGGCTGACGAACAGCAGCACCACCGCCAGCAGCGCCAGCAGCACCGCCACGCCGAGGAATTCCGGCACCCGGAACACCCGCATCTTGGCGATCGCCGTCTCGAACCCGGCCAGCGCCAGCGCCAGCACGCCAACCTTGGCGACCCAGGCCAGCAGTCCGCCGAGCCACCACAGCGGCAGCGCGCCGGCCCGGGCGATACCGAACGGCACGAAGATGGCGGCGATCAGCGACAGCCACAGCAGCAGCTTCAGCGCGCCTGCCAGTTCGATCATCGCCAGATGGCGGCCGGAATATTCCAGCACCATCGCCTCGTGCACCATGGTCACTTCCAGATGGCTGGCCGGGTTGTCCACCGGCATGCGGCCGGTCTCGGCCAGCGCAATGGCGATCATCGCGATCAGCGCCAGCCCCAGCGACACCCGCAGCCCCACCAGGCCCTCGCGCAGCACCAGCGCGATGGCGTCCAGGTTGGTGGTGCCGACCATCAGCGCCAGCGTGAAGATCACCAGCAGCAGCGCCGGCTCGGCGAAGGCGGCGTAGGTCATCTCGCGGCTGGCGCCGATGCCGCCGAACCGGCTGCCGATCTCCATGCCGGCCAGCGCCAGGATCACCCGCGACAGCGCCAGCAGCCCGCCGATCACCAGCAGGTCGGCAAACGAGGCGCTGGCCATGCCGAGCGCGAATGACGGCACCAGCGCCGCGGCGGCCAGGACGGCGGCCAGATGCGCGGCAGGTGCTGCGAGGAACAGCCAGGAAGCATTCTCCGCCACCACCGGCTGCTTGCGCAGCAGCCGCAGCAGGTCGCGCCAGGGCTGCAGCACCGGCGGCCCGGTGCGGCCGAGCAGCCGCGCCTTCACCAGCCGCACCACGCCGACCAGCACCGGGGCGGCCGCCACCAGCAGCGCCACATGCAGCAGTTGCGCCGCCAGGGCCAGCAGCAGGGCGGCCAGCAGGCTCATCGCTGTTCCATGATGGCGACCACCGCCAGGAACACCAGCAGCACGGTGACCATCACCGACAGCGTGCGCCGGATGGTGAGGAACTGCATCCGGTCGGCGAGACCGGACAGCCTGTCCCGCCAGCCTCCGATCACGTCGAAAATCCACCGCTCCGCCGGATCGTGCAGCGTAACGGTGAGGCTCGCCGCCTTGATCTGGCCGGGGGCCGGCATGTCCACGGTTTCGCGCGCGCCCAGCACCCCGGCCGCCAGGGTTCGGCGCAGCGGTTGCGAGAAGCCGGCGCCGCTGTACTGGGTCGCCGGGTCGCCGAACGGCAGCCAGGACGGCGGCTCGCCGAAGCCGCAATCCCAGGCCGGCGCGCGGCGATGCCCCGGCACGCTGACCCGTAGCACCACCCACCACACCAGCCCGCCGGCCAGCGCCAGCAGCACCGCCACCGCCAGCGGCGCATAGCCGGGTGCGTCCGCGGTGGGCGCCAGCACCAGCCCGGCATCGCGCAGCGGCACCATGCCGCCGGCCAGCAGCCCCAGCGCCGGCCGCGCCAGCGCGACCACCGCGCCGGGGAACAGCCCGACCAGCAGGCTCGCCGCCACCAGCCCGAGCAGCGCCCAGCGCATCGGCGGCCCGGCCTCGTCGGCAGCGGCACAGCGCGGCGTGCGCGGTCGGCCGAGATAGCCGACGCCGATCAGCCGCACCGCCGCCGCCGCCGCCAGCGCCACCGCCAGCGCCATCATCGCTGCCACCACGCAGATCAGCACCTGCATCCCCAGGCCGCCCACACGCGGCCCGGCGATCACCGCCTGCAACAGCGCCCATTCGCCGGCAAACCCGGAGCTCGGCGGCAATGCGGCGAGGCAGGCGGCGCCGGCCAGCATTGAAGCGGTGGTCACCGGCATGCGATGGATCAGCCCGCCCAGCCGGTCGAGATGCCTGCTGCCGGCGCCATGCTGGGTCGCCCCGGCGCCGAGGAACAGCAGCGCCTTGAACAGCCCATGCGCCATGACGTGCAGCAGCGCGGCACCCAGCGCCAGCCCGGCCAGCGGCAGCATATCGGCCGCCCGCGCCGCCAGCGCGAGGCCCAGGCCGATGGTGATCAGGCCGATATTCTCGATCGTCGAGCAGGCCAGCACCGCCTTGATGTCGTTCTCCATATTGGCCCTGAGCGCGCCGAGCACGGCACTCGCGGCGCCGGCCACCAGCAGCGGCACCGCCCACCACATCGGCTGCGGCCCGCACAGATCGAACAGCAGGCGGATCAGCACATACAGCGCCACCTTGGTCATGGCGGCCGACATCAGCGCCGAGACCGGGCCGGGTGCATGCGAATGTGCCGGCGGCAGCCAGACATGCAGCGGCGCCAGCCCGGCCTTCGAGCCGGCGCCGAGCAGCACCAGCGCCAGCACCGCCATCGCCCGCCAGCCCTCCGGCGGATGGTCGCGCAGCGTCGCGAAGCTCGCGTTCCAGCCGCCCAGCAGCGCCAGCGCCGGGATCAGGCAGGCGGCGCCGAACAGCGCCATGCCGAGATACAGCAGCGCCGCCCGCTGCACCTCGGCCGCGCCGGGATGGCTCAGCAGCAGCACGAACGAGGCGAGCGACATCAGCTCGAACCCCAGCACCAGCGTGAAGCCGTCGCCGGCCAGCAGGCACAGCCCCATCGCGGCGAGAAACAGCGGCAGGCAGGGGGCGGTGGCCGGCGGCTCGCGTTCGTCGAGCGCGGCGGCTGAGGCGGCGGCGCCGACCAGCATCAGCAGCAGCAGGAAGAACCCCGACAGCCCGTCCAGCGCCAGCGTCATCGGCAGGCCGGGCATGCCGAGCGGCAGCGTGAACGTCGCCGGTGGCGCCCCGGCCAGCAGATACACCACCGCCAGCAATGCCCCGGCGGCGCAGACCGGCACCCCTCCCAGCGCCGCCCAGCGCCGTTGCTTCAGGCTGGCCACCGCCGCCAGCAGCCAGGCCAGCAGCAGCACGCATGCGCCGGGCAGGGCGAAGGCGCTCACGAGGCGGCCGTGCGGGGTTCGGGTCTGCTCACGCCCAATCCTATAGCAGCACCCCCCGCGCCGCAGGAAGCCGCATGACGCTTGCGGCGGCGGCCAGTCACGCGCAGCATCGATCATCAAAGCTTCACATAACCGCAATGGCGGGGCCGCAGCGGCCGGCTACCAGGGCGCGGAGAATAACAAGCGAACGGAGCGACGATGGACCAGGCCTTCCTGCTGGTGCTGTTCGATGGGCTGCGGCCCGACCTGCTGCGCGCGGACACCACGCCGAATATCCTGCGCCTCGCCGCGATGGGCACCGGGTTCAGCCGCGCCCGCTCGGTGTTCCCATCGGAAACCCGGGTGTGCTCGGCCTCGGTGGTCACCGGCTGCCTGCCGCGCCGGCACGGGCTGGTGGCCAACCGCATCGCGCATCCGCTGGATGCGGCCCGCAGCGTCGATACCGGCCACAAGGCCAACCTGCTGGCGCTGGAGCAGGAGCTCGGCGCGCCGCTGCTGGATGTGCCGACGCTCGGGGAAATTCTGCATGCGGCCGGGCGGGATTTCGCCGTATTGAGCAGCGGCACCACCGGGCAGACCCATGTGCTGAACCCGCGCGCCGCCGAACTCGGCCAGGTCACGCTGTCCGCGCATGGCGCCGCCGCCTGCTCGCCCGCCGGCGCCCGGCTGCTGGCGACGCTCGACCCGCCGCCGGCCGACTCGCTGGGCCGCGCGCTGTGGATCGCCGAGGTGTTCCGCACCCGCTTGCTGCCGGCGCCGCCGGCCGCCACGCTGCTGTGGCTGTGCGAGCCGGATACCTCGGCGCATTACCAGGGCCTCGGCAGCCCGGCCAATCTCGACGCGCTGCGCGCCGCGGACGCCGCGTTTGGCCGCATTCTGGATGACTGGGAGGCTGGCCCGCAGCGCCAGCGGCTGACCATCGCGGTCGCCTCCGACCATGGCCATGCCGGCACCACCGGGCTGGTCGATGTCGGCGCGGCGCTGGCCGAATTCGCCCCCGGCTGCACCGTGCTGCCCGGCAACAGCGGCGGCATCGCCATCCCGGGCGGCGATGCGCGGCTTGTCGCGGAGCTCGCGGAATGGCTGACCCGGCAGGAGTGGGCCGGCACGGTGTTCGCCGCCGATCGCGCCGACCTGCCGCAGGGCGTGCTGCCGCGCAGCCTGCTGCTGGCCGACCATCCGCGCGCCGCGCCGGTGCTGTTCACCCTGCGCACCAGCCCCGATCGCTCGCGACACGGCCTGCCCGGCAGCACGCTCTACGATGGTGAGCTGCCAGTCGGCGGCGGCACCCATGGCGGCCTCTCGGCCGTCGAACTGCATACCGTGCTGCTGCTGGCAGGCGGGCCGATCCGTGCCGGCCAGGCGTCCGACTGGCCGGCCGGGCTGGCGGATATCGCGCCGACGGTGCTGGCCCTGCTCGGCCTGCAGGGCGGCGCCGCGATGGATGGCCGGGTGCTGGCCGAGGCGCTGGAAGGCGGCGAGCAACCGGCGCTGCCGGCTGCCCCGGAGACCTGGGAGGCCACCGCGAACGGCTACGCGCAGCGGCTCAGCCGCACCCGGCTGGGCCGGCAGATCTATCTGGATGCCGGCATCCGGTCATGATCGACGGCGCGCGGGATTGGTTATGAGGCATAACAGTATACCGTCGAACGATCCCGCAGCCCGCTGGACGTGCTGATTGCCGCCAGCCGGCGGTCAGCGATTCGCCGCGGTGATGCAGGCCATCGCCGCCATGTCGCGGAACGGCGAGCGCGCGATCGTCTTCGCGATGGCGCCGTTGGTGTGCGCGTTCAGGATGTTGCCGCCGATATGCGGCAGGGTCTTGACTGGCCCGACATGCTTGCCCGCGGCCAGCCGGCTGACCGGGTCCCAGTTGATGCGGAAATTCAGCCCCTTGTGGAATTTCCTCGCCTTGGTGCCGTCGGCCAGATCGCCGGTCCAGGTGGACAGCGCCGGCGGCGCGTTCCAGGTGATGAACGGCAGATCGCATTTCACCCCGATCACCTGGGCCAGATAGCCGCCGAGCGAATGGCCGACCACCAGGATGAAGCTGTTGGGATATTGCCACTGCATCGAGCGGGCATAGAGCACGCAATCGGCGGCGCGCTCGGGGGTGAACCCCGCGGCCAGCGTCGCATCGTCGACGGTCCAGTCTTTGCGGCCGTCACCCTTGGTGAACGGGCTGTTCGAACTGCCGCGGAAGCTGAGAATATACATGCTGGCGTTGAGGTTATATTTGTAGATCGCGCCGGATGCGCCGCCCGCGTCGCCCTCCTTGTCCCAGCCGAAGCGGTTGGTGTTCTTCGGGTCGAAGAAGCCGCCCAGCATGGTGAAATTCTCGAAGTCGTTGTTCTTGTAGATTGCTTGCGCCGCGCGCGCGGTATCCTGGACCGTGATCGCCATCGAAGACTTCCCCTGCCGTCTACAGACGGCGGGCACTCGGCTCATCCGGGCGTCGTCAACCGTCTTCCCGCCGGTGGATGCGTTCGCCACCAGCGTTGGCAAGGTTACCGGGAGGGACGCCGATCTTCAACCAATCGGCGATCAAAATCACGGCACTCCTGCACCAGATTCGGGGCGATCAGGACGGCTTGTAGCCGGGTTTCTTATACAATGCGCCCGGATTGCCGAGGATATCCGGCGTATAGACGTCCGGCGTCCAGCGCTCCGGCGCGATATCGATGATGCTGACCGACACCGCGCTTTCGTCGCACACGGCTTCGGCCATCACGACTTTGGTGATCTGTTCGGCGAGCCTGGTCTTCTGCTGCTCGGAGCGGCCGGGAAACAGCTTGACGATGACATGGGGCATGGATCGATCCCTGGGCCGGGGGTTATGCCGCGTATCCTGGCGCATTGCGGCCGTTCCGTACGCGGCAGCACGAAACGGCTACGTCTTGATCAGCTTGATCCGCTTGCCGTTCACCCCGAGCGCGATGCCGCCGGCCTTCAGCGCCAGGGCATCGGCGCCGAAGATATCGGCGCGCCAACCCTGCACCGCCTGGATGTCCGGCGCATCCTCGGTGGCCAGGCGGTCGATGTCCTCGCTGTTGGCGACCAGTTTGGGGGCGACGTTGTGCTGCTCGCATTTGGCCGCCAGCAACACCTTCAGCAGCGCCACCAGCGCCGGCGACGGGCGCGGGCCGTCGCGGTGGGCGGGGGCCGGCGGCAGGGCGGCGTCCGGCAGCGCCTTGGCCTCGGCGATGGCGGCGAGCAGGCCGGCGCCCATGCGGCCCTCGGCGAAACCGCGGGTGACGCCGCGGGCGCGGGCGAGCTGCCCGGCGTCATCCGGGGCAACCGCGGCGATCTCCAGCAGCGCCTCGTCTTTCAGCATGCGGTTGCGCGGGATGTTGCTGCGCTGCGCCTCACGCTCCCGCCAGGCGGCGATGGCGCGCAGCACGCCGAGCATGCGGCGGTTGGAGCTGCGCGGGCGCAGCCGCTCCCACATCGACTCCGGATCGGGCTGGTAGGTGGCCGGGTTGGCCAGGATCGCCATCTCCTCGGCCACCCAGTCCATCCGGTTGTCCTGCTGCAAACGGTCGCGCAGTTTCTCGTAGACCCGGCGCAGATGGGTGACATCGGCAGCGGCGTAGGTGACCTGGGCCGGGGAGAGCGGGCGGGCGGCCCAGTCGCTGAAGCGGTGCGACTTGTCGATATGGCCGCCGGTGCTGGCGGCCACCAGCGAATCGTAGCCAACCTGGTCGCCGAAGCCGGCCACCATGGCGGCGATCTGGGTGTCGAACAGCGGTTTCGGCACGTCGCCGAACAGTTGCACGAAGATTTCGATGTCCTGCCGTGCCGCGTGGAACACCTTGACGACGTTGGCATCGGCCAGCAATGCCCCGAGCGGGGCGAGGCTGAGGCCGGGGGCCAGCGCATCCACCACCGCGACATCGGTGTCGGAGGCGAGTTGCACCACGCAGAGTTCGGGCCAATAGGTCCGCTCGCGCATGAACTCGGTGTCGACGGTCACAAAGCTCTCGGCGCGCAGGCGGGTGCACAGCGCGTCAAGGGCGTCGGTTGCGGTGATCAGCGTGGGGGGCGGGAATTCCGCCCGGTTCTGGCGTGACATGTTACCGCTAATACACGCAGGATGCCGGCGCCGGAAGCCACCGCGCCGGCAATCGTGTTGCGGCTGGGAGTGACGCCGAATGCTGTCTGTATTGCCGACGCCGGCGGGCGATGCGCCCGATGCCACAGCCGTATGGATCGATCTGCTGCGGGCAGAGCCTGCCGAGGTGGCGCAGGTGGAAGCGCTGACCGGGCTGCATGTGCCGTCGCGCCCCGAGCTGGAGGAGATCGAGAGCTCCAGCCGGCTGGCTGAGCGGGATGGCGCGCTGTATCTCACCTACCCGGCGGCCAAGCGGGATGACACCGGCGAGACCCGGACGACGCCAGTGGGTTTCGTGCTGACCCGCGACCGGCTGCTGACGGTGCGGTTCGACGAGATGCTGGGCTTCGACAGCTTCGCCGCGCGCTGCCGCAGCGGCGAGCGGCGGGCCGGCAGCGGGATCGAGGTGTTCGTCGGGCTGTGCGAGGTGATCATCGATCGGCTGGCCGACGTGCTGGAGCGGGAGGGTGACGGCCTGGACCGCGCCTCGCACCGGATTTTCCGCCATGGCGGCAAGGATGCGCCGCCGCCGCGCAAGGCGGATGCGGAGTTGCGGGCGGTGCTGCGCAATATCGGCCACGCCGGCGACCTGATCTCGAAAATCCGCGACACGCTGCTGGGGCTGGGGCGGATTCTGCCCTACGTGCAGGTGATGGCGAAGGACTGGACGTCGGCGGAACTGCGAGCCCGATTGAAGACGATGCGGGCGGATATCCAATCCCTGACCGACTACAACCTGCATCTGGCGAACAAGGTGCAGTTTCTGCTGGACGCGACGCTGGGCTACATCAATATCGAGCAGAATAATATCATTAGGGTGCTGACCGTGGTCTCGGTGGTGGGCGTGCCGCCAACGTTTGTGGCCAGCATGTATGGCATGAACTTCGAGGGCATGCCGGAGTTGCATTGGCACTACGGCTATGCCTATGCGCTGGCGCTGATCCTGGTCAGCGCCGTGCTGCCGCTGCTGTGGTTCCGCGTGCGCGGCTGGCTATAAGGCAGGCTGGACGCGCCGCCCGGCAGACCCGGACGCCAACGATTAAACAGTTTGGCTCTTATCGCGCTGGGTGTTGGTGCCCGAGGGAGAGAGGCAAGGAAGGCCTTCTTTTGGTAAGCAAAAAGAAGCAAAAAAACTTCATGACGGCGCTTCGCGCGCTGGGGTTGCAGACTCCGCCCTCTCCGCCCGCCCGGTGTTGCAAGGCGAATGAAGTTTTTTGTGCGCTTTTTTTCAAAAAAGCGCCACTTGCTTGCTGACACCTGCATGTTGAGGACAGTTCGGACGCGGCGTAACCCTGACCAACGGATAATGCGATAAGAGCCAAAAGTTTTTTTGCTTCTTTTTGTTCACAAAAAGAAGACTTTCCTGCCCGCCGCTTGACACGCGCAAGGCCGGCGGCTTGTCTGCCGCGCCTTTCATTCGGAACCTGTCAGATGCATGCCTATCGCACCCATACCGCCGGCCAGCTGCGTGCCGGTGATGCCGGTCAGACCGCCCGCCTCTCCGGCTGGGTGCATTCCAAGCGCGACCATGGCGGGTTGCTGTTCATTGATCTGCGCGACCATTACGGGTTGACGCAATGCGTATTCGCCGCCGGCAGTGCCACGTTCGAGGCGGCCGAGAAGCTGCGGCCGGAGAGCGTGGTGACGGTGACCGGCGAGGTGGTGCTGCGCGACGGGGCGACGATCAATCCGCGGCTGCCGACCGGTGAAGTGGAGTTGCGGGTGGCCGAGCTGGTGGTGCAGTCCACCGCCGACGTGCTGCCGATCCAGGTGGCGGGCGACGAGAAATATCCGGACGAATTGCGGCTGAAATACCGCTTCATCGATCTCAGGCGCGAGAAGATGCAGCGCAACATCAAGCTGCGCGCCGGGGTGATCGCCTCGATCCGCCGGCGGATGATCGACAGCGGCTTCACCGAGTTCCAGACCCCGATCCTGACCGCCTCCAGCCCGGAGGGGGCGCGCGACTTCCTGGTGCCGAGCCGCAACCATCCCGGCACCTTCTACGCGCTGCCGCAGGCGCCGCAGCAGTTCAAGCAACTGGCGATGGTGGCCGGGTTCGACCGCTATTTCCAGATCGCGCCATGCTTCCGTGACGAGGCGAGCCGGGCGGACCGCTCGCCGGGCGAGTTCTATCAGCTCGATTTCGAGATGAGCTTCGTCACCCAGGAGGACGTGTTCAACACCATCGAGCCGGTGATCGCCGGGGTATTCGAGGAGTTCGCCGGCGGACGGGGCGTGACCAGGCCGCCGTTCCCGCGGATTCCGTATGACCAGGCGCTGCTGAAATTCGGCACCGACAAACCGGACCTGCGCAACCCGATCCGCATCGCCGACGTGACCGAGCAGTTCGCCGGCTCCGGCTTCGGGCTGTTCGCCAGGATCGCCGCGTCCGGCGGCATCGTGCGGGCGATCCCGGCGCCTGGTGCGGCGAGCAACCCGCGCAGCTTCTTCGACAAGCTGAACGAGTGGGCGCGCGAGCAGGGCGCCGGCGGGCTGGGCTATATCCAGTTCGAGGTGGACGGGCCGAAAGGACCGATCGCGCGCAACCTGGAGGCCGATCGCGCCGAGGCGATCCGCGTGGCGTGCGGGCTGCAGCCGGGCGATGCGGTGTTCTTCGCCGCCGGCAAGCCGGACGAGGCGCCGAAATTCGCCGGTGCGGTGCGCACCAGGCTGGGGCAGGAGTTGGGGCTGATCGCCGAGGGGGAGTTCCGCTTCTGCTGGATCACCGATTTCCCGATGTACGAGTTGAACGAGGAAACCGGCCAGGTCGATTTCAGCCACAATCCGTTCAGCATGCCGCAGGGCGGCATGGAGGCGCTGAACGGCCAGGACCCGCTGACCATCAAGGCCTATCAGTACGACATCGTGTGCAACGGCATCGAGCTCTCGTCCGGCGCGATCCGCAACCATCGGCCGGACATCATGATCCGCGCGTTCGAGATTGCCGGCTATCCGGAATCGGAGGTGGAGGCGCGGTTCGGCGGCATGCTGGCGGCGTTCCGCTACGGCGCGCCACCGCATGGCGGCTCGGCGCCGGGGATCGACCGGATCGTGATGCTGCTGGCCGATGAGCCGAACATCCGCGAGGTGATCCTGTTCCCGCTGAACCAGCAGGGGCAGGATTTGATGATGGGCGCCCCGGCGCCGGTGCCGGCGGCGCGGTTGAAGGAGTTGTCGCTGAAGCTGGATTTGGCGCCGAAGGTGAAGAAGGATTAGCCCCGCCTTCCGCCAGGTCGCGGCACAATCCGCGATCGGCCTGCGCATTGGCTGAGACGTTTTCGCCGCAACTCAAGCCGGATCCCTGATCCGGGAAAGGGGCTGATATCATGGCCGCTACCGGCTCGCCGCTGGCTTCGTTCGTGAAGTATTTCGATCCACGCCGCAAGGTCGGCAGCCAGTCCGAACGGCCGGGAATTTCGGTTGCCGACGGCACCGTCACGCTGAGCGGCTACCACAACTACAAGATCGCCGGCGGCAAGGTGGACAAGGCCGGGCTGGCGAAGAAATATCGCTCGCTGTTCCGCTACTTCAGCGCCAACCGCGCGGTGTTCGGCCCCACCGCGTCGCTGCTCGACATCGGCTGCTCGGGCGGGCTGCTGTGCTTCCTGGCCAAGGAGAGCGGGTTCGCCAAGGTGACCGGCCTGGACCACGACCCGGAATACATCCAGGTCGTGCAGCAGGCCTCCCGCGAGTCCGGGCTGGCGATCGAGGCGCTGGTCGGCGACTGGAAGGATGCCGCGGGCACGCATGACGTGGTCTGCGTGCTGGCGTTGATCCACTGGATCTATTCGCTGACCGGGACCGAGGGGTCGTTCCACAGCGTGTTCCGCTTCCTGCGCGAGCGGACCGGGCGGTATCTGCTGATCGAATGGGTCGATCCGACCGATCCGGCGATCGGCATCAAGCACCACATCTCGGCAAACCCCGAACTGCACCGCGAACCCTATGAGCGCGAGCGTTTCGAGGACGCGGGGCTGCGCTATTTCGGCTCGATCGACGCCAAGATCGACACCACGCCGACGCGCTGCGTCTACGTGTTCCGCAAGCAGCGGCGGATCTTCGGCCATTCCGGCGTGGTCTCGTTCGGCGAGACCGCGGTGACCAAGCGATTCCACAACGACGTCATCAAGCATAACCCCGGCATGATCCAGCGCGAGCGCAAGGCGCTGGCCAAGCTGGCTGGTGTGCCGGGCATCCCCTACGTGTTGGCCTCGGATGATCATGCCATCCATATGACCTTCGCCGGCGAGAAGCTCACCCGCGCCAACCTGCCGGCCGACGCGGAGCAGCAGGCGCGGCGGCTGGTCGGGGCATTGCAGCGGCACGGCATCCGGCACAACGACATCCACCGCGACAACCTGCTGGTGTTGAACGGCCAGGTGCAGTTGATCGATTTCGCCTGGGCGTGCGGCACTGACGACCCGCTCGACTTCCTGCCGAAATCCATCGGGGTGGCTTATGGCGTGCGGGCGGAGGACGACCCGATCGACGATCTGACGATGCTGCTGCGGAGCATCGAACTGATGCGCGGCGGGCAGCAGGCCTGAAGCGGCCGCCGCCGGGCGCTGGCGATCAGGCCGGGGTCAGCCGGTCGAGCAGCGCCTGGGCACGCTGGCGGCGGGCCGGGTCGGCGTCGCGGGCGACGATGCGTTGCAGCACGCTGGCGGCGCGCGGATCGCCGGCTTCGGCCAGTTCGAAGGCGAGTGCGTCGCGCTTGTGGAACCATTGCGGGTCAAACGGCTTCGGCGTCAGCTTCAGGCGGCGCCAGTAGTATTGCAGGCTGGTGTCCTGCCAGCCGGCGTAGACCTCTTCCCAGGTGAGCGGCTGGCCGTCCGGGTTGGCGTTGTCCGGGCAGAACGGGTCGGCGACGCGCTGGAAGCGGACATCCATCGACATGCGCAGGCGCTCGGAGCGGTTCGGCAGCCCCTTGTGGACGGTCATCGAGTGGAACACCAGCACGTCGCCGGCCTGCATCGGGCCGGCGTGCCAGCGGCCTTCCAGTGGGTCGGTGATCTCGATGCCGCCGGCGCCGGCGCCGATGTGGAAGTCGTAGACGCCGTCCAGATGGGTGCCGGCGGCGATCTGTAGCGGGCCGAGTTCGAGCGGGCAGTCGAGCAGCGGGAACCAGGCGGTGTAGACCTCCTCGGTGCCCTGCACGTTGGGGAAGTCCTGGTGCGCCTTGGTGGTGAATTCCTCGCGCTGCGGGAAGATGTTGCGCATCAGCACGCGCGGGTGCGGGAACACCGGC
>DATJEA010000481.1:0-6421 GCA_035497095.1 Acetobacteraceae bacterium
CCGTACGCGGTATAGGGGAAGGTGTCGAACTTCACCGTCACGCGATCGCCCACCGACAGGAAGCCGGCATCCCGCCCATCGACGATGGCCTCGACCTCGAGCGGCGTGTCGAGCGGCACCAGCGTGATGAACTGGTCGCCCGACTGCATCACCGAGCCGACGCTGACCTGCGCCACGCTCAGCACCACCGCGTCGCGCTCGGCGCGCAGCTCCACCAGCGATCGCCGCAGCCTGGCCTTCTTCAGGCTCTCGCGCGCGTCATCCAGCTTGCGTCCCTGGTCGGTGAGCGACTGCGACGTGGTGGCGTTGAACTGCTGCAGGTAGTTGTCCCGCTCGGCCACCAGCGCCGCCAGGTCGCTCGCCGCGCTGTCGGCGGAGGAACGCGCGGTGTCGAGAAAGCGCTGCATCTCGACGCGGTTATCCATCGCGCTCAGCGTGTTGAGCTGGCTGCCGACCTGCAACTTCTCCAGTTGCCGCCGCTTGGCCTCGACGATCTTGGCGGTCGCCAGCCGTTCGGTATAGGAGGCGACATCGCTCAGCGCCTGGCGCACCTTCACCCGCGCGCTGTCGATCTTCTTGGCGTAGTCCTCCATCGCCGCCGACAACTGGGCATGGCGCTGGGTGTAGATCGTCGCCTGCAACTGCCCGGCCGGCGTGCCGTCGGAGAAATACGGCTTGCCGGCCAGCTCGTCCTGCAACCGCGTCACCTCGGCTTGCAGGCTGTCGACCTGGGTCTGCAACTGCCCGGCATCGGCGGCGGCGAAGGTCGGGTCCAGCCTGGCCAGCACCTGGCCGGCATGCACCAACTGCCCCTCGCGCACGTCGATCGAGCGGACGATCGAGGTTTCCAGCGGCTGCACCACGATGTTATGCGCCGTGGTCACCACCTTGCCGTGCGACACCACCACCCGATCGATCGGCACGGTAACCGCGATGATGAAGAACACCACGAACATCGAGGCCAGCATCCAGGTGACATAGCGCGACCGCGCCGGCACCGGCGCCGCGATGACGGCCGCGGTCGGTGACTCGAATTCCAGCAGGATCGGCGTCGCCGGGTCGGAGCGCTCCGGCACGGTGGCCAGATCGCCACGCTGCGCCTGGGCAACCGCCTTGCCGTCGTCCGAACGTGTGGTGAGCAGCTTGGCCATCATCGTCCTTGTTGCTTCGCCGGCCATGCCAGCGACCGTCTCACTATCCGTCGCGGCGCCGCATCCCGGCCGCCGCCAGGGTCGTCACCGCAGCATCCGGCTCTGCCGTCAGCCATCCGGTGGCCGACACTCAGTCGCCGAACCTCAGTCACCAGAACTCAGTCACCTTGGGCCAGCACCGGCTTAGGCGTCGATTTGGCGCCGTCCATATGCCGGTTCTGCTGCTGCCACAGCGCGCGGTAGATCTGGCAGCGCTCCAGCAATTCCTTGTGCGGCGCCATGTCGACCACCTTGCCGGCATCCAGCACCAGGATCTGGTTGCAGTCGATCAGCGAGGACAGCCGGTGCGAGACGATCACCATGGTGCGGCCGAACGCGATGCGCTGGATATTGGCGTTGACCAGCGCCTCGCTCTCCGGGTCCAGCGCGCTGGTCGCCTCGTCCAGGATCAGCAGCCGCGGGTCATGGATCAGCGCCCGGGCGATCGCCAGCCGCTGCCGCTGCCCGCCGGACAGGTTGGGCGAGCCTTCCTCGATCCAGGTCTCGTAGCCCATCGGCATCCGCTCAATGAATTCCTCGGCGCCGGCCAGCCTTGCGGCGCGCACCGCGTCGGTCAGCGTGAGGCCCGGCCGCCCGGCGATCAGGTTCTCGCGGATCGTGGCGCGGAACAGGAAGTTCTCCTGCAATACCACGCCGAAGCCGCGCCGCAGATGCGCCAGATTGATCTCGCGCAGGTCGTTGCCGTCGACCTTGATGAAGCCCTCGTATTCCCGGTTGATGCCCTGCAACAGCCGGGTGATGGTGGACTTGCCGGAGCCCGAGCGGCCGACCACGCCCAGCATGGTGCCGGCCGGAATCTCGAAGGTGATGTCCTCCAGCGCCGGATGCTTGGAGCCGGGATAGGTGAAGGTCACCCGGTCGAACCGCACCGTGCCCTCGAATTTCGGCCGCAGCCCGGCGCCGGGATTGGTGCTCTCCGGCCGGTTGTTCAGCACCTGGGCGACCAGCGCCACCGAGGCGCGCACCTCCTCGGCATCCTCCACCAGCTTGGCCATGCCGACCAGCGGCGCCGCCACCCGGCCGGACAGCATCATGAAGGCGATCAGCGCGCCAGCCGAGACGCCGCCGTCGGTCATCGCGATATACGCGCCGATCAGCAGCACGCCGCGGTTCATCATCATCTCGAACGGCACCGCCAGGCTCTGCGGCCTGTTCGAGGCATCGCCCATCGCCTTGCGCCAGGAGGAGGCGTCGGCCACCTTGCGGTCCCACATCTCGCGCTGCTGCGGTTCCAGCGCCAGCGACTTCACGGTGCGGATGCCGTGCACCGTCTCGTTCATCACGGTGTTCTTCTCGATCTCGGCGCGCATGTAGCGGGCATAGGCGCGCCGCACCGATGGCAGGAACGCCATGATGATCAGCGCGATGATCAGCCCACAGGCGATCACCATCCAGGTCAGCGTGGCATTCAGCCAGAACAGGAACGGCAGCAGCACCAGCAGCGTGATGCTGTCCAGAATGGTGGTCAGCAGCTTGCCGGTCAGGAAGTCGCGGATCTTGGTGACCTGTTGCACCTGGTACATGATCGCGCCAGCCTGGGTGCGCTCGAAGTAATCGATCGGCAGCCCCAGCAGCCGCTTGAACACGTGCAGCCCCAGCTTGGCGTCCATCCTGGTCGCCACCACCAGGATCAACTCGCGGCGCGCATAGCCCAGATAGGCCTGGTACAGCACGGCGGCGAACAGGATCAGCGAGACCATCACCAGCGAACTGAGGCTCTGATAGGTGAGCACCTTGTCGATCACCACCATCACCAGCAGCGGCGGCACGATGGTCAGAAAGCTCAGCACCACCGAGCCGATGGCGACATCGCGCAGGATGCGCTTTTCCAGCAGCACCATCCGGGCAATCCAGCCGAAGGTGAACGGCGCGTTGTCCATGCTGGAGCCGCGTTCGGCACGCACCAGCAGGGTTTCGCCGTTCCACACCTGGGCCAGCCGCAACTCGTCGACCGCCACCGCCTGGCCGTCGCCGGCCCCGGTGGGGTCTTGCAGCAGCACCACATTGCGGGCCGGATCGGCGCGCACCATCAGCGCGGCGCTGCCATCGGCCAGCAGCAGCACCACCGGGCCGCTGCTTTCCAGCGCGATCAGGTGCCGCCAGCGCAGCCGGGTCGCCTTGGCCCACAGCCCGGCGCCGCGCACCCACTCCACCAGCGTCGCCGGCGACGGCGCCTCGCCCTGCGGATAGCGCAGATCGTCGCGGTCCAGCTCGGCGCCGTGATACCGGGCCGCCGCCATCACCGCCATCACCCGCACATCGGTCGGCGACAGCGTCGCCTCGGCCCGGCCGGCGGCGCCCTCGGCGGACGCGGCGGCAGCCGCCGGATCGACCGCCGCCAGGCGATGCGGCCCGGCATCCGGTGCGTCAGTGTTCGCAGAGTCCAAAAATCACACCCCTCGTTGCGGACACGTTGCGCGGTGGCGGCATCGCCTTGCTAGGATACCGGCGCCCCACGCGCGATGCTTACATCTCTCATGGTAGCACATTGTGCACTGCAATAATACGCCGTCGTCGCACCAATCGCATTTGTGATGCAGCTACACCCGGCGTAACCGACGATAAAGCGGCTCGCACTCTACATGCCCGCCTCCGCCGAATCCAGCCGATACCGCCCGGCCACCAGCCGATCCGCCAGCACCGCCTCGCGCACCACCGCCGCATCGGCCACGCTCACCACCACGCGGCGGAAAAACCACACCTCGCCGCGGGCGCGCGCCAGGAACAGCCGGCCCAGCGCCTCGGCCGCCGCACCGCGCGGCACGCAGCAGGCGCAACCGATCCGATGGCCGGGCATCGCCGCCGGCAGCCGGACGACCACGCCCGCCGCGCCGGCGCCGGTATCGGTATCACCCGATCCGGCATCGAGCAGCAGCGCATCATCCCGTCCGGCCAGTTCCGCCGCCGCGAACACCACCGGAACCCGCGCGTCGGCCATCTCCGTCATCCGGTAGACATAAGGATATCTTTATGCGATGACACCGGCATGGAGCCCCTCCTGACCGCATTGCGCGCCTGCGCCGAGCCCACCCGCCTGCGACTGCTGGCGCTGGCGGCGCGCGGCTCATTCTGCGTCATGGAGTTTACCGAAATCCTAGGGCAATCCCAGCCGCGGCTGTCGCGCCATCTGCGCCTGCTCGGCGAGGCCGGCCTGCTCGACCGGCTGCGCGAGGGCGCCAATGTCTGGTTCACCCTGCCGCCGGAGAGCAGCACCGCCGGCTCGCTGGCCCGCGCCGTGCTGTCCCGCCTGCCGGACGACGAGCCGGTGCTGGCCGCCGACCGCCGCCAGGCCGCCCGGGTGCTGGCCGAACGCGCCCGCATCGCCAGCGAGAGCTTCCGCCGCCAGGGTGCCGACTGGGACGAGATGCGCGCCCTCGACCTGCCCGCCGCGGCGGTGGAACGGGCGCTGCTCGAACTGCTCGGCCCGGATCGGCCAGATAGCGGGATCGGCCGCCTGCTCGATATCGGCACCGGCACCGGCCGGCTGCTGGAACTGGTGGCGCCCAGCGTCACGGCCGCACTCGGCGTCGACGCCAGCCGCGCCATGCTTGCCCTCGCCCGCGCCCGCCTCGCCCATCCCGGCCTCACCCATTGCGCCGTTCGACTGGCCGACATGTACCGCCTGCCGCTGCCCGATGCCGGGTTCGACGCGGTGGTGCTGCAAATGGTGCTGCACTACGCCGAAGACCCCGCCGCCGCGCTGGCCGAGGCCGCCCGCATGCTGGCCCCTGGCGGCCGCCTGCTGGTGGTCGACCTCGCGGCGCATGACAACGCCGACTGCATGCAGCGCCTGGCCCATCGCTGGCCCGGCTTCACCGACGCCGAGATGGCCGAGCGCCTCGCCGCCGCCCACCTCGCCCCCGCCGCGATCACCGCCATCCCCGGCCCGCTCGAAGTCCGCATCTGGACCGCCCACGCCCCGGCCGACGCCCCCGCCCCTCACCTACTGGAAGCCACACGATGACCCGTCCCCACCTGCTCGATGCCCTGCGCGACCGCGTTCTGCTGTGCGACGGCGGCATGGGCAGCCGCGTGCAGGCGCTGACGCTGGACACCGAAAAAGACTACTGGGGCCGCGAGAACTGCACCGACATCCTCTCGCTGTCCCGCCCCGACCTGGTGCGCGACATCCATCGCGGCTATTTCGCGGCCGGTGCGGACATGGTGGAAACCAACACCTTCGGCGCCTCCCCGGTCACGCTCGGCGAGTTCGACCTCGCCGAACGCGCCTTCGAACTCAACAAGGTGAGCGCCGAACTGGCCCGCGAGGCCGCCGAAAGCTTCGCCGACGGCCGCCACCGCTGGGTGATCGGCAGCATCGGCCCCGGCACCAAGCTGCCCAGCCTCGGCAACATCGCCTACGACCCGCTGGAAGCCGCCCTCGCCGAGCAATCGCGCGGCCTGATCGCCGGCGGCGTCGACGCCATCCTGATCGAAACCTGCCAGGACACGCTGCAGATCAAGGCCGCGGTCAACGGCGCCAAGCTGGCCCGCAGCAAGGCCGGCAGCACCATCCCGATCTTCGTCCAGGTCACCGTTGAGACCACCGGCACCCTGCTGGTCGGCCCCGACATCGCCGCCGCCGCGACGGTGGTCAACGCGCTCGACATCCCGCTGCTCGGCCTCAACTGTGCCACCGGGCCGCAGGAAATGGCCGAACATATGCGCTGGCTGTCGGCCAACTGGCCCGGCCTGCTCTCGGTGCAACCCAATGCCGGCCTGCCGGAACTGATCGACGGCCAGACCCGCTACCCGCTCGGGCCGGACGAAATGGCCACCTGGGTCGAGCGCTTCGTAAAGGAAGACGGCGTCAACCTGATCGGCGGCTGCTGCGGCACCTCGATCGAGCACATCCAGGCGCTCGACGCCATGCTCCGCACCACCGGCGCCGCCCGCCCCACCCCGGTCAAGCGCAGCGTGGTCTGGATGCCCTCGGTCGCCAGCCTCTACCAGCAGGTGCCGCTGCGCCAGGAGAACAGCTACTTCTCGATCGGCGAGCGCTGCAACGCCAACGGCAGCAAGAAATGGCGCGCCGCCCAGGAATCCGCCGACTGGGACGCCTGCATCGCGATCGGCCGCGAGCAGATCGCCGAAGGCTCCAACAGCCTCGATGTCTGCACCGCCTTCGTCGGCCGCGACGAGATCGCCGAGATGAACGAGGTGATCCGCCGCTTCACCGCCTCGGTCAACGCGCCCCTGGTGATCGACAG
>DATJEA010000482.1:0-1541 GCA_035497095.1 Acetobacteraceae bacterium
TCCGGGAGGGCGTCAAGCTGCATTGCGCAAAGCGCCGGCCGGCGTCCGCAGCCGGCGTGGCACCAGTGATCTGCATCAACGGGCGCTCGCGGGTGCGCTGGCATAATGGGCTGTCCCCATCAACACTTCGAGCTCCCATGACACAAGCTACCGACGCGCTGGTGCGCCAACTTCTCGGCGACCTGATCGACCCCCACACCGGCGCGCCGCTGGCCGACAACGTGCGGGCGGTGGGCGTCGACGGCGCGCGGGTCTCGGTGGATATCCAGCTGGGCTATCCGGCCGCCGGCGCGATCGATGGACTGGCCGCGCGGGTGCGGCAGGCGCTGGAGGCGGATCCGGCGATCGAGGCCGCGGCGGTGTCGATCACCAGCCGCATCCACGTGCACAAGGTGCAGGGCACGCTGGGCCCGCTGCCGAACGTGAAGAACATCATCGTGGTCGCCTCGGGCAAGGGCGGCGTGGGCAAATCCACCGTGTCCGCCAACCTGGCGCTGGCGCTGCAGGCCGAGGGCGCCAAGGTCGGCGTGATGGACGCCGACATCTACGGGCCCAGCCAGCCGACCATGCTGGGCGTGCACGGCAAGCCGGCGTCGCCCGATGGCAAGAGCATCATCCCGATGCAGGCGCATGGCATGCCGGTGATGTCGATCGGCTTCCTGGTGGAGGAGGACACGCCGATGATATGGCGCGGCCCGATGGTGACCCAGGCGATGATGCAACTGATCACCGACACCCGCTGGGAGCAGCTCGACTACCTCATCATCGACCTGCCGCCGGGCACCGGCGACATCCAGCTCACGCTGTCGCAGAAGGTGCCGGTGGCCGGCGCGATCATCGTCACCACGCCACAGGACATCGCGCTGCTGGACGCCCGCAAGGCGCTGAAGATGTTCGAGAAGGTGGAGGTGCCCGTGCTGGGCGTGGTGGAGAACATGGCCACCCACGTGTGCTCCAACTGCGGCCACGAGGAAAACATCTTCGGCGAAGGCGGCGGCGAGCGCATGGCCACGCAATACGGCGCGGCCTATCTCGGCTCGCTGCCGCTGGACATCCGCATCCGCGAGCAGGCCGATGGCGGCAACCCCACGGTGGTGGCGATGCCCGAGTCCGACCTGGCCGCGCGCTACCGCGAGATCGCCCGCAACGCCGCCGGGCGGCTGTCGCGCCAGCCGCGCAACAAGTCGCTGGGCCTGGGCAAGATCGTGGTGCAGGGCGCGCCTGCGCCGCGTGTCGTCGAATTCGGCGGCGCTTGAAGCGGCGTACCGGCTGGCGCCATCGACGCTGGAGCTGCTGCTGTACAAGGGGCTCGGCGAGCTGCCGCTGTTCAATCCCGATGCGGAGACCGATCCGTTGCCGCCCGCGGTCGCCGAATTGCGCGAGGCGGTGGACTCTGCCGACGCCTTGCTGATCGCCTGTCCCGAGTACGCCCATGGCGTGCCCGGCGCATTCAAGAACCTGCTGGACTGGCTGGTCGGCAGCCCGGACTTTCCCGGCAAGCCGGTGTTGCTGCTGAACACCGCGGCGCGCGGTTCATATCA
>DATJEA010000483.1:0-16473 GCA_035497095.1 Acetobacteraceae bacterium
TGCGCGTCGATATGGAGGATCGCGGCGGCAAGCTGGAACTGCTGCTGCCCTACGCCACGCTGGAGCCGGTGCGCGAATTGCTGCTGCAACAGTTCATGGGCGAGAAATTCGGCCGCGATTCGATCTGGGAGACGCATCTCGCCGAGGAGTTGTGGAACACCGAGATCGAGCTCGACGTGGTGCTGGACGAGCAGGTGATGCCGCTGGCCGATGTGATGGCGTTGCAGCCGGGCAGCCAGATCGTGCTGGGCGCCACGCTCGGCGCCTCGGTGCTGCTGCGCTGCGGCGCGATGACGATGTTCGAAGGCAAGGTGGGGCGGCGCAAGAACCGCATGGCGGTGCGCATCGAGCGGGAATTGCCGCGCCTGCTGCCTGGGGCCGAACGGTAGGGAAGGGGATGGGCAGAAGGCCCATCCGGGGGCGCCATGAACGGCATCGCAACAGGCGGAATGCAATGGCTGCTGGAGATCGTGCTGATCCTGCTGCTGGCCGGAACCTTGTTCCACGCCATCCGGCTGGAGCGGGCGCTGGGCGTGCTGAAGCGCGACCGTGCGGCGCTGGAGGCGCTGGTGGCGGAGTTCAATGCCTCCTCGCAGGCAGCCGAGCAGGGGGTGGAGCGGCTGCGCGACGCGGCCGAGGGCGCCGGCCGGCAGATCGTGCGGCAGATCGACGCCGGCGGCCGGCTGAAGGACGACCTGCTGTTCCTCAACGATCGCGGCGAGAAGCTGGCCGACCGGCTGGACCGGCTGGTGCGCGCGGCGCGGGCGCTGGACCAGCCGATGGCGGATGCGGCCCCCGAGCCGCTCCCCCGCGAACCTGTGACTTGGGCGCCGCCGCGCGAGGCGGAGCCGGTGCCGGAGCTGCGGCTGGCCGAACCTGGCGAGGCGGCGCCACGGGTGCGCAGCCAGGCCGAGCGCGATCTGCTGCGGGCGCTGCGGCTGAGCAAATGAGCCGCCGGACGGGGAGGGCAGCATGATCCGCCGGTTCCGCCGCCCGCGCCTGCTGCCGCTGACCATTGCGGCGATGGCGGTGCTGCTGCTGGTGAAATCGGCGGTGCTGGTGCGCGCCGCGGTGCCGGCCACAGCCCACGCCGCGCCGGCCGAACCAGCGAAGCCGGTGGCCGCCAAAGCCCGGCCGCCCGCGATCGCGCCCGCCGTTATTGCGCCGTCGGGGCCGATCGCCTGCGCCGCGCCGCCGGTCGGCGACGACGAACGCAAGCTGCTGCTCGACCTGCGCCATCGCAGCGCCGAATTGGACGCCCGCGCCGCCAACCTCACCGCGCGCGAGGGCGTGCTGTCGGCGGCGGAAAAACGCATCGGCGCGCGGGTCGCCGAACTCACCTCGCTGCAACAGCGGCTGGAGAGCCTCAACACCGCCCGCAAGGCGCGCGAGGACGCCAACTGGCACGGCCTGGTCAAGCTCTACGAAACCATGAAACCGCGCGACGCGGCGGCGATCTTCAACGATCTCGACCGCAACGTGCTGTTGCAGGTGCTGGACCGGATGAACGAGCGCAAGGCCGCCCCGGTGCTGGCGGCGATGCAGCCCGAGCGCGCCCGCCAGGTGACCGCCGAACTGGCGCAACTGCGCGCCGGCGAGAACCGCGTGCCGCCCGCCAAAACCGGCGGCTGAACCTGACGCCTCCAAGAAAAAGGGACCGAAATGACTGTCGACAAGGCGATGAGCGTGCTGATCGTGGATGACTACAAGACCATGCTGCGGATCATCCGCAATCTGCTGAAGCAGATCGACTTCAATAACGTCGACGAGGCCAGCGACGGCGCCGAGGCGCTGGGCAAGCTGCGCGGCGGCGGCTACGGCCTGGTGATCAGCGACTGGAACATGGCGCCGATGACCGGGCTGGAACTGCTGCAGGAGGTGCGCGCCGACCCGAAGCTGAAGGCCACGCCGTTCATCATGATCACCGCCGAGAGCAAGACCGAGAACGTGGTGGCGGCGAAACAGGCCGGCGTCTCCAACTACATCGTGAAGCCGTTCAACGCCGAGACCCTGCGCGACAAGATCGAGAAGGTGCTGGCGCATGCATAGCCCCACCCCCCTGGCGGCACGGCTGGCCGAGATCGGCACCCGCTATCCGGCGGCCCAGCCGCAGATGGTGGCCGAGGTGGTGCAGAGCGTGCTGGCCACCATGCATGGCAGCCTGTCGGCCACCGAGACGCTGCTGCTGAGCGAGGTGGAGGCGCTGGCCGGCACCATCGCCACCGCCAAGGCCGAGGTGGCGGCGCTGAAGATGGACGACATCACCGCCAGCCACATCCCGCTCGCCACCGACGAGCTGGACGCCATCGTGGCGCACACCGCGGCGGCGACCGACGCGATCCTGGAAAGCTGCGAGACGCTGGACCGGCTGGGCGAGCAACTGGCCGGCGACGCGGCGGGGCAGGTGCAGGCGGTGACGACGCGGATCTACGAGGCCTGCGGCTTCCAGGACCTCACCGGCCAGCGCATCACCAAGGTGGTGGCGGCGCTGAAGGCGATCGACGCCAAGGTGGTCAACATCATCGCGGCATTCGGCGCGCGGCGCGGCGAGCCGGCAGTGGCCTGCCCGGCGCCGGCGGTGGTGCTGGAAAACGGCCCGCAACTGCCGCAGAACGCGATGGACCAGAGCGATATCGACAAACTGCTGGCGAGTTTCGACTGATGCGCCCCCGGATGCAAAACGCGATCCGGTGTTGCATTGGCGTGCTGCCGGCGATCGCGCTGGCCGTATCGGCCTGGGCGGACCCGCCCCACGCAACGGCCAGCCCGGTGACCGCCCCGGCTGTCGCAACGATTGGCGTGCGGCTGGGCAATCACCGCGATTTCGGCCGCGTGGTGTTCGACCTGCCGGCCGGCAGTCATTGGCGCACGGCGCAGAACGGCGCGGTGCTGACGATCCGCTTCAGCGGTGCGGCGCGGATCGCCGGCGAGCCGGACGGCACCGCGCGCAACGTGCGCCGCATCGCCGGGCTGCCGGATGGCGTCGAACTGACCTTGGCGCCGGGCGCCCATGCCAGGGCCTGGCGGCTGGGCCACCGGCTGGTGGTGGATGTGTTCGACCCCGCCAAGGCGGCCGAGATCGCTAAGGCGTCGCCGCCGCCTGTTGCGACCCGGCCGCCGCCAGCCAAAGCCGCCGCCCTGCCGCGCCCGACCCCGATCGCGCCGCCGCCCGCCCCGCCCGCCGCCGTCGCAGCGACGCCGCCTGCTCCGACCCCCGCCCCGCTGCAACCGGTCGAAGCGGTGACGGTCGGCGCGACCGCCACACCGCCGGCCGCCCCGCCGCCGCTGGCGATCGCCGCCCGGCCAGCCCCGGCGCCGGCCGGCAGCCACGCCATCACCCTGCCGTTCGCGGCCGGCACCGGGGCTGCCGCCTTCCGCCGCGGCGGCGACGCGCTGGTGGTATTCGATGCCCAGCGCCCGGTCGACCTGGCGCCGCTGCGCGATGACCCGGCGTTCGCCGCCGCCGCCATCACCCTGCTGCCGGCCGCCACCCTGCTGCGCCTGCCGCTGCCCGCCGGCCAGGCGCTGCATCTGTCCCGCGTGCCGGCCGGCTGGACCGTCACGCTGTCGCCCAGCGCCGCGCCGCTCCGCCCGATCCGCCCCCGGCTGGAGGCCGACGGCCTGCTGCTGCCGGCCACCGCACCCGGCATGGTGGTCTCGCTGCCCGACCCGCAGACCGGCGGCACGCTGCTGGTTGGCACCCAGACCGGGGCCGGCGACGCCATGCCGGCAGGCCGCCGCGCGCCGCAATTCGCGCTGCTGCCGAGTTGGCAGGGCGTGGTGGTGGCGCCCAGTTCAGACGCGCTGCGCCTGCGCACCGCGCGCGGCGGCTTCGTGCTGAGTGCCGCCGGCCACACTGGCCTCGCGCTGTCGGCGCCGACCGCCGCCGCACTGGCCGCCGAGGACGCCTCGGCGCTCAGCCGCCGCTACGATTTTCCCGACCTGCCGCTGCCCGGCCTGATGCGCCGCTTGCAGGCCGCGGTCGACGCCGCCGCCAACACCCAGCCGCAGGCGCGCGGCGCGAAGCGGGTGGCGGTCGGCGAGGCGCTGATCGCGCTCGGCATGGGCGCGGAGGCGCGCTCGGTGCTGCATCTGGCCGGCGCCGGCGACGGCAGGCTGGCCGACGACCCGGACCGTATCGGGCTGTCGGCGATCGCGGCGATCCTGGCCGGCCAACAGCCCACCGCCGGCATCAACGATCCACGCCTGGACGGCACCGACGAGATCGCGCTGTGGCGGGCGCTGCGGCTGGCCCAGGCCGGGCAGCGTGCGGCGGCGGCGCCGGTGCTGGCCGCCAGCTACAAGCTGCTGCTCGCCTACCCGGCGCCGCTGCGCGCCCGGCTGCTGCCGCTGGCCGCCGAGACCATGGCGCTGGGCGGCGAACCGAAGGCCGCCGCCGCGCTGCTGGCCGCCCGCAAGGACGACCCCTCGCTGCTGCTGGCCCGCGCCCTGCTGGCCGAGACCGAGGGCGACAGCAAGACCGCGCTCACGCTGTATGACCGCGCCGCCAGCAGCCGCGACCGGCTGGTGCGCGCCCGCGCCGGCTTCCGTGCGGTGGAGTTGCGCGTCGCCGACAAGCAGATCACGCCGGCCAAGGCGGCGGACGCGCTGGACCGCCAGATCTACGCCTGGCGCGGCGACGGCCGCGAGTTGAAGCTGCGCCAGCGCGAGGCGGCGTTGCGCGCCCAGGCCGGGGAGCCGCGTCGCGCGCTGGCGCTGCTGCGCGAAACCGCCCGCCTGTTCCCGAACGACGCGCCGGCGATTCACACCCAACTGGTCGATATCTTCGCCGCCGCGATCGCCGCCGAACGCCAGCACCCGCTGCCGCCGCTGCAACTGGTGGCGCTGGCCGATGAGAACCCCGACCTGGTGCCGCCCGGCGAGCCCGGCCGGTTGCTGGCCTCGCACCTGGCCGACCGCCTGCTGGCGCTGCAACTGCCGGACCGCGCGCTGCCGGTGTTGCAGAAGCTGGCCGACAGCACCCCGCCCGGCGACGCCCGCTCGACCATCGGCGCCCGGCTGGCCGAGGCGCGGATGCAGCAGGGCGACGCCAAGGGGGCGCTCGCCAGCCTCGCCGCCACGCTCGGCGTCGGCCACATGGCGCCCGAGTTGCTGCAACGCCGCACCCTGCTGTTCGCCCGCGCCAGCGCCGCCACCGGCCAGTTGCCGCAGGCGCTACACGCCTTGCAGGCGCTCGACAGTGCGGTGGCCGACGAAGCCCGCGCCAGCCTGCTGGAGCAGGCCAAGCAGTGGCCCGCCGCCCGCAACGCGCTGCTCGCCTGGACTACGCGCACCGTGCCGGCTGAAGGCATGCTGAACCCCAGCCAGGCGGCGGCGCTGCTGCGGCTGGCCTCGGCGGCGGCCCAGGCCGGTGACGAGGCGCTGCTGGCGAAACTGCATCGGCACGACCTGCCGCGCCTGCCCCCAGGCCACCTCGCCGATATGTTCCGCCTGCTGACCGCCGGCCCGGTGGACGCGGTTGCCGACCTCGGCCGCGCCGCGCAGGAGACGCAATTGGCCAGCCGGATTCCCGACGCATTGAAGTCCTTGACATCCATCGCGAATCCGTAATCACCGCGCTATTGCCTCATCGGGAGGCCGGCATGCAGGAAAATCAGCCGGATGGAGGGAATTTCGCTTGCATCCCCCCCGTCATGTGGCCATGTTCCGGCCCCTTGGCCCCAGGGGGCGCTCGCATGCGGCGGGCTGCCCAACAGGCCGTCTACTGGTTGACAGGAGTTTGCGCGATGAACGCACTCATGCCACTGGGGATGGTCTCGGAGACTCCGAGCGAGAACCAGACGACGCACACCTCGGCTTTTGGGGCCGAGCAGGAACGAACGGATTATTTCGTCGAACGCGACGGGATGAAGTTCGCCGGCATGCACCTGCTGGTGGATCTGTGGGGCGCCTCGCGCCTCGACGATCCGCAGCATATCGACGCGGCGCTGCGTAATGCGGCGCTGATCGCCGGTGCGACGATCCTGCACAGCCATTTTCACCACTTCACGCCGAACGGCGGCGTCTCCGGCGTAGTGGTGCTGGCCGAGAGCCATATCTCGATTCATACATGGCCGGAGCGCGACTTCGCCGCGGTGGACATCTTCATGTGCGGCGAATGCGACCCGCACAAGGCGATTCCGGTGTTGCAGGCCGCCTTCACGCCCACTCAGATCGACGTCAACGAGCAGCGCCGCGGCCGCCTCTACTAGGCCGCACGCCGCCTCTGTCGCGCAGGCCCGGACTCCGGTCCGGGCCTGTCGCACGACGCTCGCCCAATGGAGATGCCGCCATGACCACCGATTCGTGGATCTACGAGTCGCTGGACCCGCACTGGGGCCAGCGCTTCCGTGTCAAACGCGAAATTGCCCGGGTGCAGAGCGCATTCCAGGACATCGTGATCTTCGACAGCGCCAGCCACGGCCGGGTGCTGCTGCTGGACGGCGTGGTGCAGATCACCGAGCGCGATGAGTTCGTCTACCAGGAGATGCTGGCCCATGTGCCGCTGCTGGCGCACGGCGCCGCCCACCGCGTGCTGCTGATCGGCGGCGGTGACGGCGGCGTGCTGAAGCGCGTGCTGATGCACCGCAACGTCACCCGGGCGGTGATGGTGGAGATCGACGGCGAGGTGATCCGTCTGGTGAAAGAACACCTGCCGATGATCGCCGGCGACGCCTGGACCGACCCGCGCGCCGAGGTGATCGTCGGCGACGGCATCGACTATGTGCAGAAGGCGGCCGATGCCAGCTTCGATGTTGTCATCGTCGATTCGACCGACCCGATCGGCGTCGGCGAGGTGCTGTTCACCGATGACTTCTACGCCAACTGCGCCCGCGTCCTGTCGCCCGGCGGGCTGATCGTGAACCAGTGCGGCGTGCCGTTCATGCAGGCCGACGAACTGCACCAGACCAGCCGGCGCCGGGCGCGCTTCTTCCCGCATGTCGGCGCCTATCTCGTCGCCGTGCCCAGCTATGTCGGCGGCTTCATGACACTGGGCTTCGCCACCAGGCAGAGCGGGCTGGACGCGGTGCCGGTGGAGACCATCCGCGCCCGCGCCGAGGCGGCCGGCATCCTCGGCACCACCGAATACTGGACGCCGGAGGTGCACGCGGCGGCGTTTCATTTGCCGCCGTATATCGCGCGGTATTTGCCGAAGTAAGGTCTTCTTTTTGTGAACAAAAAGAAGCAAAAAAACTTTTTGATCGCCTTGCAACGGCTGGGTTGCTGGGACTGCGTACACTCCAGGGGATAAAGTGTTTTTGCTTCTTTGTTTTCAAACAAAGAAGAGCTGCTTACTCTATCACCCGCCGAGGAAGCTCTGCACCAGACTGCCGGCCACCAGCCGCCAGCCATCCACCATCACGAAGAAGATCAGCTTGAACGGCAGGCTCACCACGTTCGGCGGCAGCATCATCATGCCCAGGCTCATCAGCACGCTGGCCACCACCATGTCGATCACCAGGAACGGCAGATAGAGCAGGAATCCCATCTCGAACCCGCGGCGCAGTTCGCCGACGATGAAGCCGGGGATCAGCGCCCGCCACGGCGTGGTATCCGCGCTCGCCGGCGTCGGCAAATGGCCGAGATCGAGGAACAGCCGGACATCGTCGGGCCGCGCATTCATTGCCATGAAGTGGCGGAACGGTTCGGCGGCGCGCCGCACCCCCTCGAAGGTGTCGATGCTGCCCTGGTTCATCGGTTGCAGCCCCTGGGTCCAGGCCTGGTCCAGCACCGGCTGCATGACGAAGAAGGTGAGGAACAGCGCGAGCCCGATCAGCACCATGTTCGGCGGCGTGCCCTGGGTGCCGAGCGCGCCGCGCAGCAGCGACAGCACGATGACGATGCGGGTGAATGCGGTGACCATCACCAGCAGGCTCGGCGCCAGCGAGATCACCGTGATCAGTGCAGTGAGCTGCATCAGCTTGCTGGTCGCTCCGGCGCCGCCGGCCCCGAGATCGATCGCCACCGATTGCGCCTGCGCCAGCGCCGGCCACGCCAGCAGCAGCGGCAGGGCCCAGAGCACCCGCCTCATGGTGCGGAGGCGCCAGCAACCGGCAGCCAGCCCACCACCACATCCTGCGCGCCGCCGGTCAGCAGCAGCACCTGCCGCCCGTCGCAGGCCACCAGGTGCAGCCGCCGCCGCGAGTCCAGCGCCAGGCTCTGCACCGCCACCAGCCGGCCATCGTCCTTCGGCAACAACGCCGCGAACCGCCCGCGCGCCAGCGCCCTGCCTGCCAGAAATTGGGCGCCCCAGATCAGCCCCAGCACAACGGCGAGCGACAGCAAGGCCAGGATCAACGAGGAGATTTGCATCACGCGGCCCTTTTGGCGGCGAAAGAGAGCAGGCTTCAGTCCGGTGCCAGCCGCACCCGCAGCGCATCCAACTCGCCCAGCAGCGCGATCAACCGCGGCCGCACCCTCCGCCCCTGCGCCGGCGGCAGATCGAGCGCCTGGGCGCAGAGCCGCCCGACCATCTGGTCGAGCCCCGCCAGATCGAGCCGCCGCCCGCCTTGCGCCAGCGCGCCGGCCAGCCGCAGCGTGCCGGCCACCTGCCCGGCCAGCCCTTCCACCGTCGCCATTCTGGCGTCGTCAGGGAGGGGAGGGGGGAGCGGCGGCTGCATCACCCCGCCATCAGAGCGCAGAATGATTGACAGAGTGTTGCCACGCCCGCTGCGCCGTTAACCCGTTGTTGGCGATCGCGGTCCATGCTGCATCGGCAAAGGAACACCGGACATGGACCCCACCCGCATCGCCCTCTTCGACCTCGCCGACCAGCGGCTGTCCTGGGTCGGACGACGCGAGCAGTTGCTGGCGCAAAACGTCGCCAACGCCGACACCCCCGGCTGGCGCGCCCGCGACCTCAAGCCGTTCGCCGAACTGCTCGCCGGCCGGGCGGTGCGGCTGGCCCCGGTCACCGCCAGCCCCGGCGCGCTGCCGCTGCTCGCCGCCACGCCGCCCGGCAGCATCACCACGCCGGGCGATGCCGGGCCGGACGGCAACAGCGTTCAGCTCGACACCGAACTCGCCAAGGTCGCCGACAGCGAGACCACCCAGTCGCTGGTGACCGGCCTCTACGCCAAATATCTCGGCATGTTCCGCACCGCCCTCGGCCGCTAAACCTCGGAGCCGCAACGATGGACCTCACCAAGACCCTCGCCATCTCGGCCAGCGGCATGGCCGCCCAGACCACCCGCCTGCGCGTCATCGCCGAGAACCTGGCCAACCAGGACAGCACCGGCAGCACGCCGGACGCCGACCCGTATCGCCGCAAGACCGTCGCCTTCACCGACCGCATGGACCAGGCGCTCGGCGTGCCGACCGTCCGCGTCGAGACCATCGGCGAGGACCCCAGCGCCTTCCCGCTGCGCTACGACCCCGGCAACCCGGCCGCCGACCCGAAGGGCTATGTGCGCACCCCCAACGTCAAGAGCTTCGTCGAGGTGATGGACATGCGCGAGGCCGAGCGCAGCTACAGCGCCAACCTCCAGGTGATGCAGGTCTCGCGCGGCATGCTCACCCGCGCCATCGACCTGCTGAAATAGCCATGGCCGTCCCCAGCATCATCATCCGCCCGGATATTGCGCCCGGCGCCGCCGCCCAGGCGTACGGCCGTGCGAACTCCGGCCTCGCCGGCACCGACTTTGGCGGCGTGCTGTCGCGCGCGCTGCACGGCGTCGCCGACGCCGGCCGCGCCGCCGAAACCCAGTCGATGCAGGCGATCGCCGGCCAGGGCGACGTCACCCAGGTGGTCACCGCCGTCGCCAAGGCCGAACTGGCGCTGCAAACCACCACCACCATCCGCGATCGCGTGGTGCAAGCCTACCAGGACATCATGCGCATGCCGATCTGACCGCGCCTTCCCTTCCACCCCCGGCAAAAAGGCGGGACCCCGGATGCAGGATGCCGATATCGGAGCGATACTGCACCAGACCATGCTGGTCACACTCAAGCTCGGCGGCCCGGTGCTGACCGTGGCGCTGGCGGTCGGGCTGCTGATCTCGCTGGTGCAGGCGGCCACCCAGATCAACGAGCAGACGCTGGCCTTCGTGCCCAAGGTGCTGGCGATCGGCGCCACGCTGATGCTGTCCGGCAGCTTCATGCTCGGCACCCTCGACCATTTCACCCATCTGTTGTTCGACCGCATCGTCGCCCTCGGCGGGCAATGACCGCCGGCGCCGCCTTCCTGGCCGCCCTGCCGGCCTGGGCGTTCGGCTTCGCGCTGGTGCTGGCCCGGGTCAGCGCCGCCTGCATGCTGCTGCCCGGCATCGGCGAGGCGGAACTCCCCACCACCATTCGCGCCGGCTTCGCCTTCGCGCTCACCGTGCTGCTGCTGCCGGTGCTGCAACCCGCCCTGCCGCCCGACCCGGCCGCGCCGCTCGCCACCCTGGCGATGGTCGCCGCCGAGACGATCACCGGCCTATGGCTCGGCTGGCTGACGCGGCTGATCATGCTGGCGCTGCCGCTGGCCGGCCAGATCATCGCCTCGCTGCTCGGTCTCGCCAACGTCCTGCAACCCGACCCGACGCTCGGGCCGCAAACCACCGCCCTGTCCCGCCTGTTCGGCCTCGCCGCCCCGGTGGTGATCCTGGCCAGCGGCCTCTACGCGCTGCCGCTCGCCGCCCTGGCCGGCAGCTACCGGCTGATCCCGGCCGGCACAATGCTGCCGTCGGCCGACAGCACCGCCAGCGTGGTCGCCGCCGTCGCCGACAGCTTCGCGCTCGGCGTCCGCCTCGCCGCCCCGTTCATCGCCGCCGCCATCGTCTGGCAGGTCGGACTCGGCCTGATCGCCCGGCTGGTGCCGCAACTGCCGATCTACTTCGCCGCCATGCCCGGCCAGATCCTCGGCGGCCTGGTGCTGCTCGGCCTGCTCGCCGCCGCCACCCTGGCCGCCTGGCAGGCACATCTGGACGGCGTCTTCCGCGCCCTGCCGGGGCTTTGAGGCATGCAGACAGGCAAGCAAGACTCTTCTTTTTGTGAACAAAAAGAAGCAAAAAAACTTTTCACTCGCGCTGCGCGGCTTCATGCGCCGGCACCCTGCCGCAACAGCGGGCGAAGCCCAGCCCGAAAGTTTTTTGGTTCTTTTTTTCAAAAAAGAACACCCCTTCCTTCCTGCCCCCCAGCCCGATAAATGGCCGACGCCGAAGACCGCACAGAGGCCGCCACCCCCCGCCGCCTGGAAAAGGCCCGTGCCGAGGGCAGCGTCGCCATGTCGCGCGAGTTGCCGGCGCTAGCGGTGCTCGGCGCCACCGCGCTGGTGCTGATGCTCGACGGCCCGGCACTCTCCACCCGCCTCACCCTGCGGCTGTCGCTGCTGCTGGAGCAGGCCGACCGGCTGGACCCGGCCGCCGCCCTGCGCTTCGCCGCCATCGAGGGCCTGCGCGCGCTGGCCCCGTTCGCGCTCGCCGCCCTGGTCGCCGGCTCGGCCGCGGTGCTGCTGCAAACCGGCTTCCTGTTCAGCCTCCAGTCGCTCGCCCCCGACCTCACCCGGCTGAGCCCGAAGCGCGGCCTGTCCCGCCTGTTCGGTGTCACCGGCCTGCTGGAGGCGGCCAAGTCGGTGGCCAAGGTCGGCGTGGTCGGCTGGGCCGGCTGGAAAGCGCTGGCCGCCGCCCTGCCGCAATTGCAGGACGCGGTGCACTGGACCGCGCCGCTGCTCGCCGATCACACGTTGCGCCTGGTCATCCAGCTATTGCTGGCGATGCTCTCCGCCCAGGCGATCATCGCCGTGCTCGATGTGCTGGCCACTCGCATCCGCCATGCCGGTACGCTGCGCATGAGCCGCCAGGAGCAGCGCGACGAGCACAAGGACTCGGAGGGCGACCCGCACATCAAGGCCCGCATCCGCCGCCTGCGCACCGCCCGCGCCCGCCGCCGCATGATGGCAGCCATCCCCAAGGCCACCGTGGTGATAACCAACCCCACCCATTACGCGGTGGCGCTCAGCTACGAAGCCGGCCAGGGCGCCCCACGCATCGTCGCCAAGGGGATGGACGAAATGGCCGCCCGCATCCGCGCGCTGGCCCAGCAGCACGGCGTGCCGATGGTCGCCAACCCGCCGCTGGCCCGCGCGCTGTATCCGCTGGAACTCGACCGCGAGGTGCCGGCGGAGCATTATCAGGCAGTGGCCGAAATCATCGCCTATGTCTGGAGGCTCAGGAGCCGCGCGACATGAACCCCGCCGCATGGTCCCACCCGCTCGCCCGGCTCCGCGGCTTGCTGCCAATCTGGCGCCTGCTGCCCGCTCGCCTGCTGCCGGCCCGCCCCCGGCTGATCGACGAACTCGCCACCGCCGACAGCGCCCTGCTGCGGGTGCTGTTCGAGGACTCGCCGGCCGCCGCCGTGATCATCGACCGCCAGGGCCGCATCGTGCGGATGAACCTGCTGTTGCGCAGCCAGCTCGCCGGCGCCGACCCGCCGCGCGAGCCACCCGCCATCGGCGCCGCCGCCGAGACGCTGTTCGCCGGTGCCGGGCGCGAGGCGGCGTGGGACCAGCTCAGCGGCCTGCTCGCCGGCCGCCTCGCCGGCCCGGCCGGGTTCGCCACCCGGCTGGCCGGCGCCGCCGACGCCGCCAATGTCAGCGTCGCGATGATCGCGCTGCGCGAGGCCGACGGCCAGATCAGCGGCGCCATCCTGCGCTTTTCCGACATCACGCTGCAGAAGCAGTTGGAGGCGCAACTGGCGCAGAGCCAGAAGCTGCAGGCGGTCGGCCAGTTGGCCGGCGGCATCGCGCATGATTTCAACAACCTGCTCACCGCCGTCACCGGCGCCGCCGACTCGATGGCGCAGCGCGACGGGCTCGACGCCGAAATGCGCGAGGACATCGCCCAGATCAGCGCAAGTTCCGCCCGCGGCGCCGCGCTGGTGCGCCAGTTGCTCGCCTTCGGCCGCCAGCAGACCTTGCAACCGCGCGTGCTGCCGGTGAACACCGCGATCGCCGATCTGGCGCCGCTGCTGCGCCGGCTGCTCGGCACCGGCATCCGCCTGGTGCTGGAGCTGGAGCCGCCCGGCCGCTCGGTCAGGGTCGATCCGTCGCAATTCGACCAGGTGCTGGTCAACCTCGTGGTCAATGCCCGCGACGCGATGCCGGAGGGCGGCACGCTCACCGTGCGCAGCGGCCATATCACGCTGTTCCGCCCGCTGGTCCGCGGCTCGGAGACCATTCCCCCCGGCCGCTACGTGATGATCGAAGTCGCCGATACCGGCGCCGGCATCCCGCCTGAGCTGCTGGCCCGCATCTTCGACCCGTTCTTCACCACCAAGCGCGAGGGCGGCGGCAACGGCCTCGGCCTGTCCACCGTGCATGGCATCGTCCGCCAGTCGGACGGCTATCTCGGCGTCGCCAGCGAGCCCGGCGCCGGCACCGCGATGCGCATCTACCTGCCGCGCTGGGAGGATGCGGTCAGCATCCCGCGCGTGCCGCCACCGGCCGCAACCCCGAAGCCGCCCGCCGCGCCGGCCGCCGCCGATGGCCGGCTGGTGCTGCTGGTGGAGGACGAGGATGCCGTCCGCCGCCTCGCCGAGCGCGCGCTGACCCGCCAGCGCTGGACCGTGCTGGCCGCCGAGTCGGGCGAGGACGCGCTGGCGCTGCTCGGCCCGTCGCCGCCGAAGCTGGCCGCGATCGTCACCGACATGGTGATGCCCGGCATGGATGGCGGCACGCTGGTGCGCACGGTGCGCCAGCTTCTGGCCGCGCCCGGCCTGCCGGCGATCCTGGTCTCCGGCTATGCCGAGGAAACATTACGCCGCGAACTGGACGCCACCGCCACGCTGTTCCTGCCAAAACCCTATTCTCTCAAAGAGTTGGTGGCGGGCGTAGCCGATCTGACCGCCAAACCGGAGCAGGCCGGGCCTCCCCGCCTTACCGATTCATTACGCGAAAACCATTAAAAGTTCATTTTTTGTTCTTGTCAGCTCCGGATTCCTGAACGTATATCGAACGTGGCGGGGTTCCTCGCTGTTATGCATACCAAAGCATTCGTATCGCGCCGCACAAGGCGCATTGCGATTGCATCACCGAATGTGGGAGGCTGACATGGCCGATGGCGATATGCTGCGAGTCGTGACAGACTCAGGCATGGCGGAACGCGACGAACCGAAAACGAGACCCGGCGGAGCACCGTCGCGGGCGAACCCCGGCGCCGGCAAGGCGCGGGCGCAGGAGATGGGTATGGACAAAGTCAAGGCGCTCGAAGCCGCGATGGTGCAGATCGACCGGGCGTTCGGCAAAGGCTCGATCATGCGGATGGGCGCCCGCGCCGGCGATGAACAGATCGAGGTGATTCCCTCCGGCTCGCTGGGGCTCGATCTGGCGCTCGGCATCGGCGGCCTGCCGCGCGGCCGCATCGTCGAGATCTACGGCCCGGAAAGTTCGGGCAAAACGACGCTGGCGCTGCATGCCATCGCCGAGGCGCAGAAGCTCGGTGGCACCTGCGCCTTTATCGACGCCGAGCACGCGCTCGACCCGATCTACGCCCGCAAGCTCGGCGTCGATGTCGACAACCTGCTGATCTCGCAGCCCGACGCCGGCGAGCAGGCGCTGGAAATCGCCGACACGCTGGTCCGCTCCGGCGCCATCGATATCCTGGTGGTCGACAGCGTCGCCGCCCTGGTGCCGCGCGCCGAGCTGGAAGGCGAGATGGGCGACAGCCATATGGGCCTGCACGCCCGGCTGATGAGCCAGGCGCTGCGCAAGATCACCGGCAGCGTCTCGCGCAGCAAGACCATGCTGATCTTCCTCAACCAGATCCGCATGAAGATCGGCGTGATGTTCGGCAACCCGGAGACCACGACCGGCGGCAACGCGCTGAAATTCTACGCTTCCCTGCGCCTGGAAATCCGCCGCACCGGCTCGATCAAGGACCGCGACCAGGTGGTCGGCAACTCGACCCGGGTGAAGGTGGTGAAGAACAAGCTGGCGCCGCCGTTCCGCCAGGTGGAGTTCGACATCATGTTCGGCGAGGGTATCAGCAAGGTTGGAGAACTCATTGATCTTGGGGTAAAAGCCGGCGTGGTGGAAAAATCCGGCGCCTGGTTCAGCTACGACAGCACCCGCATCGGCCAGGGTCGCGAGAACGCCAAGCAGTACCTGCGCGACCACAAGGACGCGGCCGCGGCGATCGAGGCCAAGGTGCGCGAGCAGGCCGGCGTGGTGACCAACATGATGCTCGCGGCGCCCGAAAGAGATGACGACGACGAGACCGAGGCGGCCGAATAACCCCTTGAAGCCGCTCGCCCTCGATGCGCTGGACAAGGAACTGATCGCGGCGGCGCGGGCGGCGATGCAGCGCCATTACCGCCCGTTCTGGCACACCGTCGCCGCCGCCTTGCGCAGCAGCGACGGCCGCATCTTCACCGGGGTGCATCTCGGCGCCACGGTCGGCCGGCTGTCGGTCTGCGCCGAGGCGGTGGCGCTCGGCCGCGCCATCATGGAAGGTGGCGTCCTGCCGGAAGGCCCGTTTCTGCGCACCGCCGTCGCGGTCCGCCATCCCAAGCCCGACGAAGCCGGCGACATCGCCATCGTCTCGCCCTGCGGCGCCTGCCGTGAGATGATCACCGACTACGCGCCCGACGCCCAGGTGATCGTCCCCGGCCCGGACGGCGCGCCGATCAAGCTGCCAATCGCCACCCTGCTGCCGCTGCCCTATCAACGCTGATGTTATGAATCATAACAATCATACCCTATAACAACCGGGGGACCGTCATGCCCGAGACCGATCCGCGGCAGGTCGCCGCCACCATCTGGGCGGAGATGCAGCAGGGCCGCTATCTGCCCACCGCCCTGATCGGCCGGCTTGACCTGCCGCAGGCCTATCGCGCTCAACTGGCGCTGCTCGACCTATACCTGGCCGCCGGCGAGCGCCAGGTCGGCTGGAAGGTCGGCCTTACCGCCGCCGCCATGCGCGCCCAGCAGAAGGTCCACGAACCCTGCTTCGGCTTCCTGCTGGCCAGCGGCCAACGCCCCAGCGGCCATCGCTTCCGCTTCGCCGAGCTGATCGCCCCCGGCTTCGAGAACGAACTCTGCCTGCGCCTCGGCACCACGCTGCGCGGCCCCGGCATCACTCTGGCGCAGGCCACAGCGGCGGTGACGCACGCTGCCCCGGCGCTGGAAATCGTTGAAAAGCGCGGCGATTTTGCCGCCGACCTGCCACTGTCGATGGCCGACAACGCGCAGCAGAAAGCCTTCGTCACCGGCCCCGAAACCGCCCTCTCCGCCGCCAACCGCGACCTCGCCGCCGCCAGCGTCACCGTGCTGGTCAACGGCCAACCCCGCGAGACCGCCTCCGGCGCCGAGGTGATGGGGCAGGGGGCGATGCTGTCGGTGCAGTGGCTGGCCAACAAACTGGCCGAATTCGGCCGCAGCCTGGACGCCGGCAGCCTGATCATGTCCGGCAGTTTTACCAAACAATACCCGATCTCCCAGGGAGATGAGGTAGAGTCGCGGTTCACGCCGTTTGGGACGGTAAAAGCAAGCTTTGA
>DATJEA010000484.1:0-6017 GCA_035497095.1 Acetobacteraceae bacterium
AAGACGGCAGCATCCTCACCGCCCCGCGCGAGCAGCGCCAGTCCCGCGCCCGGTTGAAGGTGATCGATTGCGATGTGCATCACGCACTGGGCTCGCTGAAAGATCTGCACCCCTACCTGTCGCAGCGCTGGCGCGAGTATCTGGACGTCTACGGCCCGCGCAGCCCGGTGCCGTTCACCCGCAGTTCGCCCTATCCGAAGGCGGCACCGGCGCTGTCGCGCACCGATTCCTGGCCGCCGAATGGTGGGCCGCCCGGTTCGGACCTGGAATTCCTGCAAAAGCAGCTGCTGGACGCCAACAACATCGAATACGGCATGCTGCATCTGCTGTCGCCGACGGGCATGGACCAGCGCAACCAGGATTTCGGCGCAGCGCTGGCCACCGCCATCAACCGCTGGCAATACGAGAACTGGACGCAGAAGGACCGCCGCCTGAAGGCCGCCATCGTGGTGCCTGGCGAGGACGCCGCCGCCGCGGTCGCCGAGATCGAGCGCTGGGCGGGCAACGCGGATTTCGTGCAGGTGGCGATGACCACCCACACCATCGAGCCGCTGGGCCGCCGCCGCTACTGGCCGATCTATCAGGCGGCGGCGCGGCATGGCCTGCCGATCGGCCTGCACACCGGCGGCCATAACGGCCACGCCGTGACCGGCGCCGGCTGGTGCAGCTACTACGTGGAGGAGCAGCACAACGTCGCCATCTCACAGCAGGCGGTGGCGATGAGCATGGTCTGCGAGGGCGTGTTCGAGCAGGTGCCGACGCTGAAAGTGGTAATCGTAGAGGGCGGGCTGGCCTGGGTGCCGTCGCTGGCCTGGCGGCTGGACCGGCACTTCGACCGGATGCGTGCCGAGCTGCCACATCTCAGCCGCAAGCCCTCGGAGTATCTCTGCAGCAACATGTGGTACACCACCCAGCCGTCGGACGAACCGGAGCGGCCGGAGGATCTGCGCCGCATCTTCGACTGGATGGGCTGGGACCGGGTACTCTACGCCACCGACTATCCGCACTGGGACATGGACAATCCTGGCCAGTCGATCAAGCTGCGACTGACGGAGGCGGAGCAGAAGATGATCTATGCCGATAACGCCCGCGCGGTGTACGGGCTGGCCTGACCATGGCGCGGCACGTGGTGGCGGCGGTGGGGGAAATCCCGCCCGGCGAACGCAAGATCGTCACCGTGCGCGGGCGCGAGATCGGCGTGTTCAATATCGGCGGCGAATATTTCGCGCTGCTGAACCGCTGCCCGCACCAGGGCGGCGAATTGTGCCGCGGCACGCTGATCGGGCTGGTCACCTCCAGCGAGCCGGGCCGGTTCGACTATTCGCGGCCGGGCGAAATGCTGAAATGCCCCTGGCACGGCTGGGAATACGATATCCGTACCGGCCAGTCCTGGTGCGACCCGAACGACACCAAGGCGAAGGCCTACGCGGTGACCGTGGAGCCGGGCGAAACCCTCGCCCGCGGCCCGTTCGTCGCCGAGACCTTCACGGTGTCGGTGGAGCAGGCGTATATCGTCGTTGAGCTTTGACGGCGGCCGATTTTCGACGTGAAGAAGGAAAGACAATGAGCATCAACGGCAAGGCCTATATCGTGGGGGCCTACGAACACCCCACGCGCAAGGCGCCTGACAAATCCGTGGCCCAGTTGCATGCCGAATGCGCGGTCGGCGCGCTGGCCGATGCCGGGCTCAAGAAGGACGATATCGACGGCTATTTCTGCGCCGGCGATGCGCCCGGCATGGGGCCGCTGTCGATGGCCGACTACATGAACCTGCGGGTGCGGCACGTCGATTCCACCGATATCGGCGGCTCGTCGTATATCATGGCGGTGGGCCACGCCGCCGAGGCGATCGCCGCCGGCAAGTGCTCGATCGCGCTGATCACCCTCTCGGGTCGGCCGCGCAGCGAGGGGGTGCAGACCGGCACCGCCGCCCGCCCCGGCAACCCGCAGATCGCCGACAGCCCGTGGGAGAGCCATTTCGGCCCGGTGACGACCAACGTCTACGGCATGGTTGCCCGCCGCCACATGCACCAATTCGGCACCACCAGCGAGCAGCTCGCCTGGATCAAGGTCGCCGCCAGCACCCACGCGCAGTACAACGAGCACGCCATGCTGCGCAACGTGGTGACGGTGCAGGAGGTGCTGGACAGCCCGATGGTTTCCGACCCGCTGCACCGGCTGGATTGCTGCATCATCAGCGATGGCGGCGGCGCGCTGATCGTCACCAAACCCGAGATCGCCCGCCAGTTGAAGCGGCCGCTGGTCAAGGTGATGGGTGCGGCCGAGGCGCCGAAGGGCCAGATGGGCGGCGATCTCGACCTGTCCTATTGCGGCGCGGCCTGGTCCGGCCCGGCGGCGTTCGCCGAGGCCGGGGTGAAGCCGGCCGATATGAAATATGCCTCGATCTATGACAGCTTCACCATCACTGTGCTGATGCAACTGGAAGATCTCGGCTTCTGCGAGAAGGGCAAGGGCGGCCGCTTCGTGATGGACGGCAACCTGATCTCCGGCGTCGGCAAGCTGCCGTTCAACACCGATGGCGGCGGGCTGTGCAACAACCATCCGGCCAATCGCGGCGGCATCACCAAGGTGATCGAAGCGGTGCGGCAGTTGCGCGGTGAGGCGCATCCGAAGGTGCAGGTGCCGAACTGCGACCTGGCGGTGGCGACCGGCATCGGCGGCCTGTTGGGCAGCCGGCACGGTGCGGCAACGGTTATTCTGGGTCGGGAGTAAGCGACATGAGCGAACGCAAGATCAATGCCCCGGCCAACAACCCGGAAAGCGAGCCGTTCTACAAGGCGGCGGAAGAAGGCCGCTTCCTGATCCGCCGCTGCACCGCCTGCAAGAAGGCGCACTGGTATCCGCGCGCGGTGTGCCCGTTCTGCTTCGGCACCACCGAGTGGGAGGAGGCTTCCGGCAAGGGCGTCATCTACAGCTATAGCCCGATGCGCCGCGCCGGCTACACCATCGCCTATGTGACGCTGGCCGAAGGGCCGACGATGATGACCAACATCGTCGACACTGACCCCGATACGCTGTCGGTGGGGCAGGCGGTGAAACTGAAATTCACCGCCACCGATGGCGGGCCGCCGGTGCCGTGCTTTACCGCGGTCTAGCAAGGAAGCCAGTCTTCTTTTTGTGAACAAAAAGAAGCAAAAAAACTTCAATCCTTGGCTTCGGGGGGAAGTTTTTTTGCTTCTTTGTTTTCAAACAAAGCAGACTCCGCTTGCCTTGGGTTACTGATCCCCGCGAGAGGACACACGATGTCTGACGCTCCCGTGGACCCATCGAGGCCGGCGGCCCTTCGGCTCGCCGATATGTCTCCGGCGTATTTCGGCCTGGTCATGGCCACCGGCATCGTGTCGATGGCAGCCTTCATGCTCGGCCATATCACGATCGCGTTCGCGCTGTTCTATCTGAATGTCGTCCAGTATGGCGTGCTCTGCGTGCTGTACGTGCTACGGGCGTGCTGGCATCCGAGGCGCTTCTTTGGCGATATGGTCGACCATCTGCGGGGTCCGGGCTACTTCACCACGGTTGCCGCCACCGGAATCCTGGCCAACGAATTTCTGGTGATCGATGCGGATATCCGCATCGGTGTAGCCTTGTGGCTGTTCGCTGTCGTGTTGTGGATCCTGCTGACCTACACGATCTTCACCGCCTTCACCGTGAAGCAGGATAAGCCGAGCCTCGATCGCGGCATTAGCGGCGGATGGCTGTTGGCAGTGGTCGCCACCCAGGCCATCTCGGTCACCAGCGCGCTGCTCGCGGCGCGGATCGGCCAGCCCTACCGGCTGGAACTGAACATGGTGGCGCTGTCGATGTGGCTGTGGGGCGGCATGCTGTACATCTGGATGATGTCGCTGATCTTCTATCGCTACACCTTTTTCCGCTTCGCACCCGACGATCTGGCGCCGCCGTACTGGATCAACATGGGTGCGATGGCGATTTCCACCCTGGCCGGCTCGATGCTGATCCTGAATGCGCCGCACGCGCCGTATCTGGCCTCACTGCTGCCGTTCCTGAAGGGCTTTACGGTGTTCTACTGGGCGACCGGAACCTGGTGGATCCCGATGCTGCTGCTGCTCGGCGTCTGGCGTTACGTTTATCAGCGGTTTCCGTTCGAATACGACCCGCTGTACTGGGGCGCGGTGTTCCCGTTCGGGATGTATACTGCCTGTACCTGGCAGATGGACCGGGCGATGGAATTCGGCTTCCTCTCCGGTCTGCCGCGAATCTCGTTCTATATCGCGCTGGCGGCCTGGGTGATCACTTTCATCGGCATGCTGCGGATGCTGCTGCGCGGCGTGCTGCATCGCGCATAAGCTATTGTTGTTCCAAGCTTGCGAGCCATGCGAGTGCGGCTGCAATCAGTGAATCTACCGGGGCCGCCGAGTCCAGCCGCAGCAGCGGCAGTCGGCGCTGCGTCATCCACGCCTCGTGCGCCACCAGGCTGCGGCCCTCGGGGGTGCCGCTGTCGTATTCGGCGGCCCAGGTGATGAATTCGGTGTGCCCTTCGGCCATGTCGCCGCCGGGCAGGATGCGGGTGCCGAACCGCTGGAATTCCCGCTGGCGCAGCCGTTGCAGCCGCGACCTCGGGTCCAGATGCAGGAAAATCAAGCTGTTGTAGCGATCTTCGACCACGCTCCCCCAGCCCAGCGCGGAGCCGGAGAATATCCAGTTGCCGGCCGGGTCCAGTCGGTGCAGCAACATCGCGGTGCGTTCGCTGTCGGGCCGGCGCCTGGTGTATGCGGGGTCGGTCGGCAGCCACAGGAAATCGTCGGAATCGAAATAGGCGATACCCAACCGCACTGCCAGATCACGCCCCAGCGTGGTCGCGCCGGACCCTGAGGCGCCGAAAATATGGAGTCTGGGCATCAAAAACCACTCGAATCGGTGCAAAAACACGCGGTGGGCGGGTCCGGATTCACCCTCGAATCCGGCGCTGCGACGGGTCAATGCATTCGAATGCACAAACTGCCGCTACCCGAGGGCTGGCCGACTGGCCGCCGCGGCGGCACAGTGCCGCGAAACGCTCACAGGAGAAAGCCCATGGACCCGATTCTGGTCGAAGTCACCCGCGGCGCGCAGGTGGAGTCCGCGCATCGCGGCGCCGCTGTGGTGCTGGATGCCAAGGGCGGTACGGTGTTCGCCGCCGGCGATGTCGATGCGGCGGTCTACCCGCGCTCGGCGGTGAAGGCGCTGCTGGCGCTGCCGCTGGTGGAGACCGGGGCGGCGGACCGGCTGGGGCTGTCGGACGCCGAGATCGCGCTGGCCTGCTCGTCGCATTCCGGCGAACCGATGCATACCGAGACCGCGGCCTCGATGCTGGCCAAGGCGGGGCGGGACGTGGCCTGCCTGGAATGCGGCACCCATTGGCCGATCAACGAGGCGGCGGCGCGGGCGCTGGCGGCGGCCGGGCAGCAGCCGAGCGCGCTGCACAATAACTGCTCGGGCAAACATTCCGGCTTCGTCTGCCTGGCTTGCGCCAGCGGTGACGATCCGAAGGGCTATGTGCGGCCCGAGCATCCGACCATGCGCGCGGTGACCGCGGCACTGGCCGAGATGACCGGCGCCACGCTCGACGAGCGCAACCGGGCGACCGATGGCTGCTCGATCCCGACCTATGCGATTCCGCTGCGGGCGTTGGCGCTGGGCTTCGCGCGGTTCGGCGCCGGGCAGGGAATGGATGCGACGCGGGCCAAGGCGGCGGCGCGCATCCGTGCCGCGGTGGCCGCCAATCCGCTGCTGGTCGCCGGCACCGGGCGGTTCGACGCCAAGGTGATGACGGCGCTCGGCGCGCGCGTGTTCAGCAAGACCGGCGCCGAGGGGGTGTTCTGCGTGTCGCTGCCGGAACTGGGGCTGGGCATTGCGGTGAAATGCGACGACGGCGCCGGGCGGGCGGCCGAGGTTGCCACCGCGGCGCTGGTCGCCCGCTTCCTGCCGACCACTGGCGAGGCAAAGCAGGCGTTGCATGCGCTGGTGGCGCCGAAGCTGTTGAACTGGAACGGCATTCA
>DATJEA010000485.1:0-2059 GCA_035497095.1 Acetobacteraceae bacterium
GCAAAATACCACGGAGCGTCGGAATCGCCTATTTTCTCAGCAATCTCGCCGCGCTTCATAAGTCGTGCAGTATGGGACGCCGGCCCCGCCGCGCGAAATCCACCCCGCCGAGGCCTGGCGCGCCCGCCGCACCCCGCGCGGCCATGCCTGGCTGATCCGCCTGCATCAGCCGCTGGCGCAATACGCCCCGCGTATCGAAATGCTGTTGCACGACCCCGACATCGCCGCGCTCTGCGCCGCCGCCCCGCAGGCCGCCAGAATGCTGCGCCCGCTCTGCCGCATGTTCGGCCTCGCCCCGCCGCCGCATCTGGCCCGCCCCGCCGCGCCGCGCAAACCCAGGCCGCCCAAACCCAAGCCACCAAAACCCCAACCCTTCGCCGAACATTCGCCCTCCATCTGGCCCTTCGTCCCGCACCGCCTGCGCCTGCGCGTCCCCGGCCTGCGCCGCCCGAAACCGCCGGACTGAACACAACGAGGTGCGGCTGGCGACACCGTATGATGCTGAATGCCATCGATCACTCTCGATGCTCATTGCTATGCCATAACCGACTCCGCATCGCCGCCAGATCCACCGCCAGTCTGGCCCGGCGCACCGGCCAGGACCGCTTGCTGTCCGTGGCGTCATCGGGCCTGCATCTGTAACGGACCCGCCGCCGTATTGCGCCAAATCAACCCGACAGCGGATAATCCGGTGCAGCCTGCCGGCATGAACACCGCAGGGCTGATCGCGCGTTACGATGTTCCGGTGCCGCGCTACACCAGCTATCCCACCGCGCCGCAGTTCAGTGCGGCGGTGGACGGCGCGGTGTATGCCGGCTGGCTGGCGGCGCTGGCCCCGGAGGCGGCGCTGTCGCTGTACCTGCATGTGCCGTTCTGCGCCGAAATGTGCTGGTTCTGCGGCTGCCATACCACGGCGACCCGCAATGTAGCCGCCCTCAACGCCTATGCCGATACCATGCTGGCCGAGATCGCGCTGCTGGCGGCGGCGACCGGCCGGCGGCGGCGGGTGGTGCATGTGCATTGGGGCGGCGGCACCCCCACCGCGCTGCCGCCGGAGCGGCTGCTGGAGGTGATGGCGGTGCTGCGCGAGCATTTCGCGTTCGCTGCCGACGCCGAGATCGCCGTCGAGGTCGATCCGCGCACCGCGGGGGTGGAGGCGATCCTGGCGCTGGAGGCGATGGGCTGCACCCGGGCCAGCCTCGGGGTGCAGGATTTCGATCCGCTTGTGCAGGCGGCGGTGAACCGGCACCAGAGCTATGAGCAGACCCGCTATTGCGCCGATGCACTGCGGGCGGCCGGTGTCGGCTCGATCAATCTGGACCTGATATATGGGCTGCCGCACCAGACCGAACGCGGGGTGGCGGCCACGGCGGCGGAGGCGCTGAGCATCGGGCCGGACCGGGTGGCGGTGTTCGGCTACGCGCATGTGCCGTGGATGAAGAAGCACCAGAAGCTGCTGCCGGAGGCGGCGCTGCCGGACGCGGCGGCCCGATTCGCCCAGCGCGAGGCGGCCGAGGCGGCGATCCTGGCGCAGGGCTGGCGCGCGGTCGGGCTCGACCATTACGCCCGTCCGGACGATGTGCTGGCGCGGGCCGCCGCGGCTGGGGCGCTGCGACGCAACTTCCAGGGCTACACCACCGACGCGGCGCCGGTGCTGCTCGGCATCGGCGCGTCGTCGATCGGCGCGCTGCCGCAGGGCTACGCGCAGAACGAGGCCGCCACGCCGGCCTGGCGCGACGCGGTGCGGGCCGGCCGGCTGCCGATCCGCCGCGGCGTGGCGCTGACCGCCGAGGACCGGCTGCGCCGCGCGGTGATCGAGCGGCTGATGTGCGACGGCACTGTGGACCTCGACACGGTGGCCGCAGCCCACGGCGCCGACCCGGCCGGGCTGCGCGAGGCCGGCCCGGCGCTGGCGGCGATGGCGCAGGACGGGCTGCTGCACTGGGACGGCCGGGTGGTGCGGCTCTCCGCCACCGGCCGGCCGTTCGTGCGCAATGTCGCCGCGGCATTCGACCGCTATCTGCGGCCCGAGGCGGGGCGGCATGCGCGCGCGGTGTAG
>DATJEA010000486.1:0-6449 GCA_035497095.1 Acetobacteraceae bacterium
CCTTGTCCTGGCCTTTCAGCGCCAGGATGTTCTGGATGAAACCCGGCACTCCGGCGCTGGTCGGGTCGGTGGTCCAGGCCATCTTGCCGGCCCATTTCGGGTTCAGCAGGTCATCGAAGCTCTTCGGGATATCGGCGCCCTTCACCAGGTCGGTGTTGTAGGCGGCGGTCAGGAAATACAGATTCATCGTCGTCCACAGCCCGTTCGGGTCGCGGAACTCGGGCGGATAATGCTTCGCCGATTCCACCAGGTACGGCTCCACCAGCCCGGCATCCTGCAACGGCAGGATGGTGTTGGTGCCGTCGAACACATCGGCCTGGATGCGCCCGGCGCGCGCCTCGGTGGTGATCTTCAGCGCCACATCGGTGCTGGGCGCGCGGGAATATTGCACCTTGATGCCGGGGTATTTCTTCTCGAACGCCAGCGCCAGCGGCCGGGTGATCTGGTTCACGATCAGCGTGCTGTACCAGACCAGATTGCCCTCCTTGGTCGCCGCCGCCACCAGCGCCGCGTCGGCTCCGGCGGCGCGCGCCGGCAGCGTGGCGAAGGCCACGGCGGCAGCCAGCCCGGCGAGCAGCAGTTGCATGGGTCGCATCGTGGTCCCTCCCGACGGCCGGCTGATGCCGGCTCTTCTGTGCGCGACCACCGCATGGCGCCGCCTTGCCGGCATCATGACCCGATCCGCCAGGCCGCCGCAACAGATTCGGACTATTCGGCGAGCAGCCCGGCCCGCAGCATCGCGGCGCCCACCGGGTCGTCGCGCTGCGCCAGCCGCCCGGCGGCCAGCCGCGCGAAGCGCAGCAGCAGCGCCCGCCGCCGCGCCGGCGCCAGCGGATGCGTGGCGGCATCGCGCAGCAACTCGGCGCCATCCTGCCAGGCCACCATCAGCCCGGCCGACGCCGGCAGCACGTCCTGCGGGAAATCCACATCCACCGCGAAGAACAGCGCGTCGCAATGCGCCCGGTATTCGTGCCACTTGCTGTCGGCGAGAAAATCCCGCAGCCCGGACTTCACCTCGACGCAGACGAAGCCGCCGTCCGGCCGTAGCGCCAATATGTCCGCCCGCCGCCCGTCCGGCAGCGCCACCTCGTGCAGCGGCGCCCAGCCGAGTTGCACGCAGAGCCGGGCCGCCGCCAGCCGGATGCGCGCGGTGCGCTCCGGCGCGTCGCTCACAGCGCGTCGATCGCGCGCGCCAGCTTGACGTCGGCGGCACTCAGCCCGCCGGCATCATGGGTGGAGAGCGTGATCGCCACCTTGTTCCACACGTTCGACCACTCGGGATGATGCTGCTGCTGTTCGGCCAGCAGCGCCACCCGGGCCATGAACCCCCAGGCGGCGGAGAAGTCGGCAAAGCTGAAATGCCGCTCGATCGCGTCGCGACCCTTCACCAGCTTCCATTTCGGCAAATCCGCACCAAGTTTGGCGCGTTCGGTGTCGTTGAGTTTGGCAACCATGCACTCTCTCCTGCAATGCTTGACCCGCGGCTCCGGCCATGCGGTGCTGCGGCCATGACCTTACATGGCACGCCGATTCCCGATTTCACCACGCCGCCCGATGCCGAGGCGATCGCCACGTTCGCCGAACGCGCGCTGGCCGATATCCCGGCGATGCTGCGCCGCCATGTCGCGGGCGTCGTCATCGTCGTCGAGGACCTTGCCGACGACGAGCTGGTCGCCGAGATGGACCTGGACAGCGCCTGGGAGCTCACCGGCCTGTATCACGGCACCCCGCTCGGCGAACGCAGCGTGCTGGACGTGGCGCCGATGCCCGACCGCATCGTGCTCTACCGCCAGGCGATTCTGCTGGAATGGGTGGAACTCGGCGAGGACCTGTTCCGCCTGGTGCGCAACGTGCTGATCCACGAAATTGCCCACCATTTCGGCTTCAGCGATGCCGATATCGAGGCGCTGGAGCAGGGCACGAGATGAGAGCATCTACTTGAGCCTGGCGGTCGCCCGCAACTGCTCCGGCGTGGCCGTGCCGAGCCCGAAGAACTCCAGATAGGCCGGGATCATCTCGAACAGCATATCGGTCCCCGGCTGCACGCGGCAGCCCCGCGCCTGGGCGGCGCGCAGCAGCGGCGTGAAGGTCTCGCGCATTACCACGTCGGCGACAAAGCTGCCCTGGGTCAGGCGCTCGGGGTCCAGCGGCAGCGGATCGCCCTCGTTCATGCCGAGCGGCGTGGCGTTGACGACGATATCGTAGCCGGCCGGGTCAGGCGCGCCGATCGCCAGTTCCAGCGCCGGATAGTGCCGCGCCAGCCGCTCGCCGAGCGCCTCGGCGGTGGCCGGGGCGAGGTCGAACAGGCCCAGCGCCGCCACGCCGGCCTCGGCCAGCGAGGCGGCGATTGCCGAGCCGACACCGCCGCTGCCGATCACCAGCGCGCGCGCCCCGGCGGCGCCGCGGCCCTTGCGCTGCATGCCGCGCACGAAGCCGCTGCCGTCGAACATATCGCCGGTGAGGCTACCGTCCGGCTCGCGGCGGATCGCGTTGCAGGCGCCGGCGATCTGCGCGGTCGGGCTGAGGCGGTCCAGCATCCCGGCGGTGGTGACCTTGTGCGGCATGGTGACCAGCGCGCCGATGATGTTGCTCAGCGTGAACAGCGGGCGCAGCGCCGCGGCGTAGTCGGCGGCCTGTAGCCCCATCGGCACCACCACCGCATCGATGCCCTGGGCGGCGAACCACGGGTTGTAGATCATCGGCGCTTTGAACAATGCGGTGGGGTAGCCGAGATGGGCGATAAGCCGGGTGGTGCCTGTGATCATGACTCGGGGCCTGTCCGCGAAGTTGCTGGCGCCGCACGCTATACGGCAGCCGGCGCGCGCGTGCGACTGGTGCGTCTGGTGGCCGGCTGATTCCGCCAAACAGGTTCTGCATCGAATATACATCAACATATCTTTATATCTATTGACATCCCGGCCGACGCGGCGCGGAATGCAGTGGTCGTGGTTCTCTCCGTCGCGTGCGGCGGGGGGCTAAGAGGGAAGCCGGTCGGCGAACTGCTGTCGGGATTGACCACCGGGGGCTCACCCCTGGGAAGGCCGGACAGCAGCATCGACCCGCGAGCCAGGAGACCTGCCGCGACCGCTCACGTCCCCGGCGGGGTGCCGGCTGGTCGTGCGATCCAACGCCCGGATTCGGGCCGTCGCGCGCGTCCGGCCCAGCCTCGCCCAAACACTGGTTAGAGGCTGCCATGACCGTCACCGTCGCCACCCTCGGATTCCCCCGCATCGGCCCACGGCGTGAGCTGAAAACCGCGCTGGAAAGCCACTGGGCGGGCAAAACCGATGCCGCCGCCCTGCTCGCCACCGCCGCCGAGCTGCGCGCCCAGGCCTGGAAGCGGCAGCGCGCGCTCGGCGCCGATATCGTGCCGTCCAACGATTTCTCGCTCTACGACCATGTGCTGGACACCACTGCGATGGTCGGCGCGGTGCCGGCGATCTACGGCAGCAGCGCGGATCGGGTCAGCCTCAAGACCTATTTCGCCATGGCGCGCGGCGCCCAGGGCAACGTCGAGCACGCGGATTGCGGCCATGCCCACGCGCATGACGGCGAGGGCGCGCCGGCCGCCGAGATGACCAAGTGGTTCGCTACCAACTACCACTACCTGGTGCCCGAATTCACCGCCGAACAGAGCTTCCGGCTGGCCTCATCCAAGGCGCTCGACCAGTATCTTGAAGCCAAGGCGCAAGGCATCGACACCCGCCCGGTGCTGCTCGGCCCGGTCAGCTACCTGCTGCTCGGCAAGGCGCGCGGCGGCGATTTCGACCCGTTGACCCTGCTGCCGCGCCTGCTGCCGGTCTACGCCGAAGTGCTGCGCGGCCTGGCCGATGCCGGCGCCGCCTGGGTGCAGATCGACGAGCCCTGCCTGGTGCTGGACGCGACCGCTGCCGCCCGCACCGCCTACGCGCAGGCCTATGCCGCGCTGACCGCCGCCGGGCTGCCACGCCTGATGCTCACCACCTATTTCGGCGCGCTCGGCGACAATCTGCCAGCCGCCCTGGCGCTGCCGGTGCACGGCCTGCACATCGACCTGATCCGCGCGCCGGAGCAACTCGCTCCGGTGCTGGCCGGCGCCCGGCCCGATCTGGTGCTGTCGCTCGGCGTGATCGATGGCCGCAACGTCTGGAAGGCCGACCTCAACGCCATCCTCGACCGGGTCGCTCCGGTGGTGGCCGGCGGGCGCCAGGTGATCCTCGCCCCGTCATGCTCGCTGCTGCACACCCCGATCGATCTCGACCGCGAGACCGGGTTGGACCCGGAAATCCGCAGCTGGCTCGCCTTCGCGGTGCAGAAGATTACTGAACTGGCGGTGCTGGCCAAGGCGCTGAACAACGGGCGCGACAGCGTGGCCGGCCCGCTCGCCGCCGCCTCCGCCGCCGTCGCCTCGCGCCGCGTGTCGCCGAAGATCAACGATCCGGCGGTGCAGGCCCGGGCCGCCGCCACCGACCCGGCGCTGGCGCATCGGCCATCCACGTTCAAGGACCGCCGGGCGATCCAGCGCGGCAAGCTGCATCTGCCGGCCTATCCGACCACCACCATCGGCTCCTTCCCGCAGACCCCGGAGATCCGCAAGGCGCGCGCCGATCACGGCAAGGGGGTGATCGACGACGCCGCCTACGCCGAATTCCTGCGCCAGGAGACCGCCCGCGCGGTGGCGTGGCAGGAGCAGGTCGGGCTCGACGTGCTGGTGCATGGCGAGTTCGAGCGCAACGACATGGTGCAGTATTTCGGCGAGCAGCTTTCCGGCTTCGCCTTCACCAAATTCGGCTGGGTACAGTCGTACGGCTCGCGCTGCGTCCGCCCGCCGATCATCTATGGCGACGTCTCCCGCCCGCAGCCGATGACGGTCGCCTGGTGGCGCTATGCGCAGTCGCTGACCAGGCGGCCGATGAAGGGCATGCTGACCGGCCCGGTCACCATCCTGAACTGGTCGTTCGTGCGCGACGACCAGCCGCGCAGCGCCACCTGCCGGCAGATCGCCTTCGCCATCCGCGACGAGGTGGTCGACCTGGAAAAGGCGGGTGCGGCGATCATCCAGATCGACGAAGCCGCGCTGCGCGAGGGCCTGCCGCTGCGCCGCGGCGAATGGCAAGGCTATCTCGATTGGGCGGTGGAATGCTTCCGCATCACCTCCTCCGGGGTGGCCGATGCGACGCAGATCCACACCCATATGTGCTACTCGGAGTTCAACGACATCATCGCCTCGATCGGCGCGATGGATGCCGATGTGATCTCGATGGAGACCGCGCGCTCGCAGATGGAACTGCTCGACGCCTTCGCCGGCTATCACTACCCGGCGGAAATCGGCCCCGGCGTCTACGATATCCACTCTCCCCGCGTGCCGGCCACCGAGGAGATGACCGCGCTGCTCGCCGCCGCGGCGCGTCGCCTGCCGGCCGACCAGATCTGGGTGAACCCGGATTGCGGCCTGAAAACCCGCAAATGGCCGGAGGTTCGCCCAGCCATCGAGAACATGGTCGCCGCCGCGCAGGCCGCGCGCGAGTTGAAGGAAGCAGCGCTTTTTTGAAAAAATGCGCGCAAAAAACTTCATTCCGTGGAGTCCCGGACCGTGGTCCGGACTCCACGGAATAAAAAGTTTTTTTGCTTCTTTTTGTTCACAAAAAGAAGACCTGCTACCGGCGGTATCCGCACCGCGAAATCGAGGACCCCGCCGATGGGCGACATGCACGACCCCCGCCCAACCTTGCAGCGCTGGCTGGCCGGCGAGCGGATCGGCCCGCTGCCGCCGCGTGGCGCGCAGCAGGCGCCGCCGCAACTGTCGTTCGAGTTCTTCCCGCCGCGCACGCCGGAACTGGAGCAGCAGCTCTGGACCTGCATCCAGCGGCTGGCCCCGCTGGCGCCGCGCTTCGTCTCGGTGACCTACGGCGCCGGCGGCACCACCCAGGCGCGCACCCACGCCACCGTCGCCAGGCTGGTGCGCGAAACCAAGCTGCTGCCGGCCGCCCACCTGACCTGCGTCGGCGCCACCCAGGCGGAGGTCGATGCGGTGGCGCGCGGCTACTGGCAGGCCGGCATCCGCCATGTCGTGGCGCTGCGTGGCGACCCGCCGCCCGGCACCCAGTACAGCCCGCATCCCGGCGGTTATGCCTATGCCGCCGATCTGGTCGCCGGCCTGCGCCGGGTTGCCGACTTCGAAATCTCGGTCGCCGCCTACCCGGAAACCCATCCGGCTGCGCGCAGCCCGATCGACGACCTGGACAATCTGAAGCGCAAGCTCGACGCCGGGGCGACCCGGGCGATCACCCAGTTCTTCTTCGACCCGGCGGTGTTCTTCCGCTTCCGCGACCGGGCGCGGGCGGCCGGCATTACGGTGCCGATCGTGGCGGGGCTGCTGCCGGTGACGAATTTCGGCCAGGTCTGCCGCTTCGCTGCCGCCTGCGGCGCGGCCGTGCCCGATTGGCTGGGCACGCAGTTCGAGGGCCTCG
>DATJEA010000487.1:0-5091 GCA_035497095.1 Acetobacteraceae bacterium
GCGGCACGTCGGCCGGCGGCGGCGGCGTCACCGTGGGCGGCGGCGGGGGGGGCGGCGGCGGCGGGGGCGGCGGCGCCTCGATCGGCTGCTCGGTCGGGGCCTTTTCGGCCGGCGGCGCCTCATGCGTGTCAGGGGCGGCGACGGCGGCGGCGACATCAGTGTCTTGCTGGGCCTTCAGCGGCGCCTGCTGCTGGTTGCCGGGCTCCACCGCCAGTTCGACCTCCATCTCCGGCGGCTTGTCCTCCGGGCTGCGCAGGTTGATGCCGACCAGCAGCACCACGCCGAGCACGATGTGCACGATCAGCGATACCGCCGCGCCGCGCTTGAGTCCCGGTTCCATCGCCGCTGCGCGTCAGCCGCGGGCCGCAGCCGGTTTGGCCGGCGCCGCGGCGGGCGTGGCGGGCGCCGCCGGTGCCGCCGCATCCGGAGCAGGCGCCACCGGGGCCGGGATGCCGGACGGGTCGGTCAGCAGCGACACCTTGGTGAAGCCGCCCTGGATGATGGTGCCCATCACCTCCATCATCTTGCCATAGGTGTTGGTCTTGTCGCCGCGCACGAAGATGCGGCGGTCCTTCTGCTCCTTGGCGATGGCCGACAGCTTGGCGACCAGATCCGGCAGGTCGATCGGCTGATCCTGCAGAAACACCTGGCCCTGGGCGTTGACCGAGACGTTCAGCGGCTCGCTGTCCTGGCTGACCGGGCTGGCGCTGGTCTTCGGCAGGTCGACATTGACCGCGGTGCTCAGCAACGGCGCGGTGACCATGAAGATGATCAGCAGCACCAGCATCACGTCGACCAACGGGGTGACGTTGATCTCGGCCAGCGGGCGATAGCGCCCCCTGCCCTTGCCCATCAGTCCACCGGCCATATCAGGCCTGCTCCTCGGACTGGCGCGACAGGATGCCGCCGAACTCGGTGGCGAAGCCTTCCATCCGCGCCGCCAGGCGGGCGAGGTCGTTGCTGATCTTGTTATAGGCCAGCACCGCCGGAATCGCCGCCACCAGGCCCATCGCGGTGGCGAACAGCGCCTCGGCGATGCCGGGGGCGACCACCGCCAGATTGGTGTTGTGCATCGCGGCAATCGCCGAGAAGCTGTGCATGATGCCCCAGACGGTGCCGAACAGCCCGATGAACGGGGCGGTGGCGCCGGTGGACGCCAGGAACACCATCCAGCGCTCCATCACGTCCATTTCGCGCTGGATGGTGACGCCCATCGCGCGCTCCACCCGGTCGCGCACGCCGCTGCGGCTGAGATCGGCGCCGGCGACCCGGGCGCTGCGGCGCCACTCGGTCATCGCGGCGCCGAACACGGCGGCCATCGGGTGGGCCGGCTTGGCGCCTTCCTCGTCGTACAGTTCCTCGAGGCTGCCGCCGGACCAGAACCGATCCTCGAAGGCATCGGCGGCGCGGTTGGCGCGGCGGATGGTGGTGGTTTTCTCGTAGACGATCGCCCAGACCCAGACGCTGGCGACGATCAGCATCAAGATCACCAGCTTGACGACGATGTCGGCCTGCAAGAACAGGCCCCAGAGCGACAGGTCGCCTGCGGCGGCGCCCAGATTCACCGCGTCGACGGCACGATCCACAGCTAAATCCCTTCAACGATCGGGCCGACGATGCGGCCAGCCTGTGTCCCAATCATGCCCCGGAGGGGGCAGCCTCAAGGCGTGTCTGCTCCAGCGCCTGCCGCCAGCGTGGCGGGATGCGGACCGGCCGGCCATCCGCCAGGCGGACGCAGACCAGTTCGATGTCCAGCACCACCAGCACCCGGCCATCACGCAGGAAGCTCTGCCGCAGTTCGGCAGAGGCGGCGCGAATCGAACGGGTTTCAGTCACTACCAGAAGCGAGTCGTCAAGTCTGGCAGGCGCCAGATAGTCCAATTTGACGCGCCGCACCATGAACATTAAGCCATGCAGCGATGCCATCTCCGCGTGCGGCGCACCAATATCGCGCAACGCCTCGGTGCGGGCGCGTTCGGCGAAGCGCAGATAATTGGCGTGATAGACCACGCCGCCGGCATCGGTATCCTCATAATAGATGCGCAGGGGATACGCATGCGCGGCGGCCGAGGGCGAGTGAAGCTTCATTCATCCTCCGCCAGAAGGTCGAGCGTCGGCTGGCTGCCGGCCGGCGGGGCGAGGCCGAGATGGCGCCAGCCGCGCTCGCCCAGCATGCGGCCGCGGCTGGTGCGCAGGACCAGGCCCTCCTGGATCAGATAGGGCTCGATCACGTCTTCGAGGGTGTCGCGCGCCTCGGCCAGGGCGGCGGCCAGCGTCTCGACGCCGACCGGGCCGCCGCCGTGATGCTCGGCCATGCGGCGCAGGTAGCGGCGGTCCATCGCGTCGAGGCCGATGCGGTCAACCTCCAGGCGCAGCAGCGAGGCATCGGCGATGGTCTCGTCCACCGGGTCGTGGCCTTGCACCAGCGCGAAGTCCCGCACCCGGCGCAGCAGGCGGCCGGCGATACGCGGCGTGCCGCGGCTGCGGCGGGCAATCTCGCGCGCGCCGGCCGCGGTCAGGCGGAAGCCGAGCTTGTCGGCGCCGCGCGAGACGATCAGTTCCAGTTCCTGCGGGGTGTAGAACACCAGCCGCAGCGGGATGCCGAAGCGGTCGCGCAGCGGGGTAGCCAGCAGGCCGGCGCGGGTGGTGGCGCCGACCAGCGTGAACGGCGCCAGGTCGATCCGCACCGAGCGGGCGGCCGGGCCTTCGCCGATGATCAGGTCGAGCTGAAAATCCTCCATCGCCGGATACAGCACCTCCTCGATGGCCGGCTGCAGGCGGTGGATCTCGTCGATGAACAGCACGTCGCGCGGTTGCAGATTGGTCAGGATGGCGGCGAGATCGCCGGCGCGCTGGATCACCGGGCCGGAGGTGGCGCGGAAGCCGACTCCGAGTTCGCGCGCGACGATCTGCGCCAGCGTGGTCTTGCCGAGGCCGGGCGGGCCGTGCAGCAGCACATGGTCGAGCGCCTCGGCACGGGTGCGGGCGGCCTGGATGAAGACCGAGAGATTCTCCCGGCTGGCCTTCTGGCCGATGAATTCGGCCAGCACCTGCGGCCGCAGGCTGGCCTCGGCGGCATCCTCATCGGCGCGGGCGGCGGAGACGGTGCGGATTTCCCGGTCGCTCACCGCGCCAACTCCTTCAGCCCGTCACGGATCACCTGGTCCAGCGCCGCATCGCCGCCGAGTCGGGCCAGCGCGCGGGCGATGGCGGCCTGCGCCTCCGGGCGGCGGTAGCCGAGATTGACCAGGGCCGAGAGCGCATCGGCTTCCACACCGCCGACCGGCGGCGGCAACACCGGCGAGAAGCCGATGCCGGTGGGCATCGCGCCGGCCTTCTCGCGCAACTCGGTGAGCAGGCGCACCGCCAGCTTGGCGCCGACGCCGGGCGCGCGGGTCAGGCTGCCGCGATCGCCGGACTGGATGGCGCCGATCAGATCGCGCGGGCTCAGCGCGGAGAGGATGTTCAGCGCCACCTTGGCGCCGACCCCCTGCACCGTGGTCAGCAGGCGGAACCACTCACGCTCGGCCGGGTCGAAGAAGCCGTACAGGATGATCGCATCCTCACGCACCACCATCTCGATCAGCAGGCTCGCCACCTGCCCCGCCGGCAGCGCCCCCAGGGTGCGGGTGGAGGCCTGCACCAGGTAGCCGACGCCGCCCACGTCCACGACGCAGCGATCCGCCTCCAGCGCCTCGATCTTGCCGGTCAGTTTGGCGATCATGCCATCACCTTGCCAGTGGCCCATTTGGTCCGGCTGGCCCGGTGATGCGCGTGGCAGATCGCCACCGCCAGCGCATCGGCCGCATCGGCGCGGCGCAGGATGGCGCCCGGCAGCAGCCGGCGGACCATCATCTGCACCTGCTCCTTGCTGGCGCCGCCGGTGCCGACCACCGCCAGCTTGATCGTCTTGGCGCCGTATTCGCTGACCGGGATGCCGCGCAACGTCGGCGCCAGCAGCGCCACGCCGCGGGCATAGCCGAGCTTCAAGGTCGCGGCGCCGTTGCGGTTCACATAGGTCTCCTCCACCGCCGCCTCGTCCGGGTGGTGCTCCGTCATCAGCGCGGCCAGCGCGTCGTGCAGGAATTTCAGCCGCTCCGGCACGCTCTGCTCCGCATCCGACGCGATCACCCCGTCGGCCAGATGATGCAGGCGGTTGCCATCCGCCTCCAGCAGGCCCCAGCCGGTGAAGCGCAGCCCCGGATCGATGCCGAGCAGGCGGACGGTCGTCATTTGAGCGGGGCCATGCTCAGGCCGACAGCTTGGCCATGACATCCTCGGGGATGTCGAAATTGGCGTAGACGCTCTGCACGTCGTCATGCTCCTCCAGCACATCCAGCAGCTTCAACAGGCCGGCTGCCTTCTCCTCGTCCAGCGTCACCGAAATGTTCGGCCGCCAGTCCAGCCTGGCCTCGTCGGCCTCGCCGAACCGCGCTTCCAGCGCGTCGCGCACCGCGAAGAAATCCTCCACCGGCGTGGTCACCTCATGCGCCTCCGCGCTGCTCACCACATTCTCCGCGCCCGCCTCGATCGCCGCCTCCAGCATCTCGTCCTCACTGGCCGTCGCTGCGGGATAGCGCACGACTCCGAGCCGTGAGAACATAAAAGAAACGCTGTTGGTCTCGCCGAGCGCGCCGCCATGCTTGGCAAACGCACTGCGCACATCGCTCGCGGTGCGGTTGCGGTTGTCGGTCAGCGCCTCGACGATCACCGCCACGCCGGCCGGGCCATAGCCCTCATAGCGCACCTCGACATAATCATCGCCGCCACCGGCGCCGGCCGCCTTCTTGATCGCACGGTCGATGGTGTCCTTCGGCATGTTCTCCTTGCGCGCCGCCAGCACCGCCGAGCGCAACCGCGGATTGGCCGCCGGATCAGGCAGGCCATGCCGCGCCGAAACCGTGATCTCGCGGATCAACTTGGCAAACGCCCGCGCCCGCTTGACGTCCTGCGCACCCTTGCGGTGCATGATGTTCTTGAACTGCGAATGCCCTGCCATTGGCGGCTCCTTGTGTAACCCTCGGTCGTGCCGGCGGCGCGTGGGAAGGAAGCAAGGCGGGGGCTTTGCCCCCGGACCCCCACCAGGGGCCG
>DATJEA010000488.1:0-8137 GCA_035497095.1 Acetobacteraceae bacterium
ACCAGGTCGAGCTGCATCCCGCGTTCCAGCAGCGCGAGTTGCGCGCCTTCGCCGAGCCCCTCGGCATCCGCACCGAGGCGTGGGGACCTACCTGCTGGTTCACCGCATATTTCTTCTTCGCCATCGCCACCCAGGCGGTGAATTCCGCCGGGGTGACGCCACGAACATCGATCGGCATCTTGCTGTGGTCGGTGCCGCAGATCTGGTTGCATTCACCGTAATAGACGCCCGGCTTGTCGATCCGCACCCAGGTCTCGATGGTGCGGCCCGGAATCGCGTAGCGCTGCACGCCCAGCGACGGGATGAAGAAGCTGTGGATCACGTCGGCGCTGGTGGTCAGGATGCGGATGTTCTTGCCGGTCGGCAGCACCAGTTGCTCATCGGCGGTCAGCAGGCGCGGCTGGCCCGGCTTCAGGTCCTCGTCGGCGACGAACCGGCTGGCGAAGTCGATATTGCCGTGATCGACGTAGGTGTATTCCCAGTACCACTGATGCGCGGTGACCTTGAGCGTCATGTCGGCGTCGTGCGTCCGGTCCTCGTAATACACCAGGCGGAAACTCGGGATGGCGATGCCGACCAGGATCAGCACCGGCAGCGCGGTCCACGCCACTTCCAGCAGCGTGTGGTGGGCGGTCTGGCTGGGGATCGGGTTGCGCCTGGCGCTGAAGCGATACATCACCCAGCCGAGCAGGCCGGCGACCATCAGCGTGATGATGATGATGATCACGTTCACCACGTCGTGCAGCTGGTCGATCGCCAGCGCCACCGGGCTGCCGGGCGGCTGCATGCCGAGTTGCCAGGGCTGCGGCTCGAACTTGTCGGCGGTCTGCGCCCAGGCGGCACCCGCCAGCATGGTGGTGCCGGCAAGCACGGACGCTGTCGCCCATCCGGCGGTGATCGAGAACTTGGCGAAAAGCCGCCGGAGGTGGTGCATCGGCCGATTCATCCCGCTGAGAATACGCGCTGCGAAGCGATCGGCCGTATGCGGCCCCCGCTGTATCGTGTGGGCTACTAGACCCAACGCCGGAGATCAAGGCCCCCCGTTGCCGGGTTGCGCAACGATCGCCGCCGGGCCACCGGCCGCGGCCTCAGTTGGGCAGTTGCGCCAGGGTGAACAGGCCGAACGGCGGCATCGGCGCGAGCGTCGCGGCCTGCCGGTCGGCGGCGGGGAACAGCGCATCGACGGCGAAATCGGGGTGCCAGCCCAGCGCCCGCGACGCCGGCGCCAGGGCACGCTCCACCCACCAGCGCGGGCCGCGCTCGGCGGCGAAGTGGTTGACGAACAGGATATGCCCGCCGGGCCGCACCACACGGCGCATCTCGGCCAGCAGCGTGCGCGGGTGCGGCACCACGGAGGCGACGAACATCGCCACCGCGATATCGAATCGCCCGGCGTCGAAACCGGTCGCCTCGGCGTCCAGTTCCAGCAGCGCGTCCACATTGGCAAGGCCACATTCGGCGACCCGCGCCCGGGCATGCACCAGCATCTCGGCCGACAGGTCGATGCCGATCACCCGCTTGTCCGCGGCATAATGCGGCAGCGCAAGGCCGGTGCCGACCCCCACTTCCAGCACCTGGGTGCCGGGCAGGCGATTGACCGCATCGATCGCCCGGCGGCGCCCCCACGCCGAGATGCTGCCGAATGACGCGTCATAGATGCGCGCCCAGCGCCGATAAGCTGCCCGGACATCGTCGGCATCCAACGCGGAATGCGGCGTGATCGAGCGCCCGGGTTGCGTCGCATGGCTCATACGCTGATCCTTCCGCAGTCTCGGTTCGTGGCGCCCGAACGCGCGCCACACAGCAGTCGACGGCCGGCCACGCACCGGCCGGCCTTACTGGGGTCGACCAGCCGCGCGACTCGAAGCGTAACACAATCGAAGCAAATGAGGGATAGCCCCCTGGCTTTGGACACAGACCCGCATTTCCGGCCGCCGTCATTGGCCGCCGCAAACCGGCAAAGCCGGTCTGTCTAGGCCGGGATCGACCCGGAACGCAAGCGCGACAGTCAGCCCTGCGCCACCAGATCCACCGCGGCGGCACGCCCGTTCGGCTGCTGCTCGATCTCGAAGGCGAGTTGCTGGCCCTCGTTCAGGGTGCGCAGCCCGGCCTTCTGCACAGCGCTGATGTGCACGAACACATCCTTGCCGCCAGTGTCCGGCGCGATGAACCCATACCCCTTGGTGGGGTTGAACCATTTGACTGTTCCGTTCGGCATCGCCGCTCCGCCTCTTCCCTTAGGGGCGTCGGATGCGGGAAATGCTCGCCGTCTTGCCGCATCCCAGCACGGGTTTCGGCACGGCCTCCCGGACGCCCTGGTGAACGGGGTGACGCAAGCGCCCCCCAACTCCACGGCAGGATGTCCTTGTTCTGGCGAAGGATCGGGCCCGCCGCGGGCAAACGATACGCGGACGTCGCGGCGGCGGCAACGCCCGTTTCGGCCTCCGCGTATCGCGGCCCGCAATCAGGCGGCAGCTTCATCGCGGCGATCACGCACCTTGACATAGGCGAGTTGCGCATGCGCGGCGCAATACGGCTTGCCGGCCATCGCCTCGGCGTCGCAGAAATGGAAGCTCTTGGTGCCCGGCTCGCCGATCGGCCAGCAGCAACTGGTCATCCGGCCGCTGCGGAACGGCGCCGGGCGCACCGCCACCGGACGGGCCACCGGCGCCGCCGGGCGCGCGGCAGGCGCCACCACCACGGCCGCAGCCGGCGCCGCGGGTGCGGCCACCACCTCGCTCGGCGCTGCCGGCAGCGGCGGCAAGGTCGGGCCGGTCGTCCGCCGCGGCGGGGCGGAGCGCGGCGGCACGGCGCCGGCCGCCGCCCCATCACGGCGGATCGGCGATGGCCGTGGCGGCAGGTTCAGCCGGTGCGCCTTGCCGACCACGGCGTTCTTGGAAATGCCCATCCGCCGCCCGATCTCGGCGGTGGAGAGCCCTTCCGACCAGAGCCCGCGCAGCCGCGCGATAATCTCCTCGTTCCACTCCATGTCGTGGGCCCTTCCAGATAGAACACAATATATGGTACCTGGAACTTGGCGACAGGCAAGCGCCTTCGAGTCGCGGACCGCAAAAACTTGTGGAAAACTTCGCCCCGACCGCAATATCTGGTGGTTTCTAGAACAGCAGCCCCTTTTTCAGCATGCCATGCACGCCTTTTTCGCCGTTGACCGTCTGCGTCACGTGAAAATCCACCGCCAGCGAGCAGAACTGGTAGGCCTGCTGGCGCGACAGGTTGGAGCGGCCGCAGATGAAGCCGATCATCTCGCGCAGCGCCTGCTTCATCGCCAGGTCGAGGTCCTCGTTCATCCCCATGGTGATGAAATGGGTCGCGGTTTCGGCGCGCGGATAGGCCAGCAGCGGTGCCGCGCCGGTCTTTTTGTGCAGAATGAAGGTGAAGGTGCCGGTCAGGCAGATCTCCAGCGCGTTGATGCACACCTCGCCGTCGCCCTGCACGCCATGCCCGTCGCCGGCCGAGAACAGCGCCCCTGGCGCCCACACCGGCAGGAACAGCGTGCTGCCCTCGCCGACCTCCTTGTTGTCCAGATTGCCGCCATGCTCGCGCGGCTGCACGGTCGAGATGGTGCCATAGGCCGGCGGCGGCGCCACCCCCATCACCCCGAAGAACGGCGCCAGCTTGAGTTCCACGCCATATGGCAGCCGGCAGGTCCCCGCCGCCCGATCGACCGGGATATGGCTCAGGAAACGCTCGGGGAAATCCTCCGGCAGCGTGCCGGCCAGCGGGCGGAAGCCGCAATAGCCCCAATCGGCGCCAAGCTCGATCCGGTCGATCTTCACTTCCAGCATGTCGCCCGGCTCGGCGCCCTCGATCGCCACCGGCCCGGTGATGATATGCCCGCCGAGCCGCGGCAGGCCCGAGGCATGGATCGCCGCCAGCGCCGGCGGAATGGCAAACCCGGACCCCGCCGCCGGCATCACCTCGGGGCTGCCGGAGACGCATTCCAGTACCACCGTGCTGCCCGAAGGCACGGTCAGCACCGGCGGATAGGCAGCGTCGAACGCGCCCCAGCGTACGGTTTGCGGCGTGGCGGCAATGCGGTGGCTGGTCTTGGTCTGCGTGCTCATGGCGTGCTCCGAACGAAAGGAGCCGCATCGTCGCCCAGACGCATCACCAGCGCCAGAGGGCGCCGCCTCGCGCCACACACGCCAAAGGGCGCTGCCTCGCAGCGACGCCCTGGCAGCCTCGCCGGCCTAGCTGTGGTTGGCCGCGGTCGACTGCGTCGTGGCGTTGGCGGCCGGCGCCGCCGGGCCCTTGATGGTGCCGGACGGCTTCTCCGCCGTGGCTTCCATCGAGGTATCGTCTTCCTCGGCCATGTTCTTCTTGAACGACTTGATGCCCTTGGCCATGTCGCCCATGATGCCGCTGATCTTGCCGCCGCCGCCGAACAGCAGCAGGCCAACGGCCAACACGATCATCCAGTGCCAGATGCTGAAACTACCCATTGGTTCCTCCGCCCATTTGCTCCGCCGCGCCCGATCGCCACATCAAGGCTGCGCCTCGTCTGCCCTAGCACATGGCCTGATGGCGCGGCCGATGCAAGCGATGTTTGCGCCCGGTGCGCAGACTGAACGAACCGTAATGCCGCCTCAGCCGCCGGCAAAGCGTGCCCGAGGCGGCGGCCGGCCCTGCGTCTCCAGTGCATACCGCGCCGCCGGGCCGGTCGCGCGCAGCAATTCGTCATGTGTCGCCGGCCGGCGCGGCAGGATGAAGCCATAGGTGGCGTATTGGTGGACGCCCAGCTTGCGCACCGGCGGATACCACACCCGCACCAGCGACCAGTCATTGTCGGCCGACACATCCACCACCAGTTGATCCCGGTCCAGCTCCCCCGGCACCCAGTTCGCCTGCGTCACCTGCACCCGGCGCGAGTCCAGGATGCGCGACACCACCGAGACATGCCCGGACCGCAGCCGCGCCGACCGCCGGAACACCAGCACGCTGCCCAAAATCGGCCGGTCACCGCGCGCATAGCGGCCGCTGGCCTGGTCCCACCACTCCGCCGCATCGCCATACAGCGCGATCCCCGACAGCTCGCGGGCAAACGGCGCGCAGGAGATGCCCGGCACCCGCGTCGAGCGGCCCATCGCCAGGCCATACTCCGAGCCGGTGTCGGACGACGAGCCGCAGGCCGACAGCCCGGCGGCCAGAACCGCGAACACCAGCAGGCGCGACAACAGGCGGATCGGGCGCATGGCTGACAGGCTACATCAACAATGCGCTGAACGTCACGCATTATGCTCGGCAATCATCCGCCAAGGGCTTGCTCGACATTTATCCCTACGGATCGCGGTGTCGGACAAGCCCTTGGCCTGTTGTTCGAGCGGGCAGCGTTATCGGCGTGCTGGAGCACCTGTTGCCGATGCTGCCCTCAGCAGCGTCTTCATCACATAGTCCTGGTGCGCCCCCAGCGCCGGCCCGGTCCAGCCCACCACCGCTGCCGGATCGGCGCCGTCCAGCCGGATCGCCGGGCCGAAATGCAATGTCCGCCCGATCAGCGGATCATCGACCTGCTGCACCGATTTGCGCGCCCGCAGATGCGGGTCGGCCGCCGCGTCGGCGATGTCGAACAGCCGCGCCGCCGGCACATCGGCCGCCTCCAGCAGCGCCTCCGCCGCGGCCGCCGGCAGCCCGCGGCTCCAGCCGGCGATGATGCCGTCCAGTTCGCCGACATGCGCGCAGCGATCGGCATTGCTGAGGAAACGCGGCGCATCGGCCAGTTCCGGCCGCCCGATCGCCGCCATCAGCCGGCGGAAGATCGGGTCGGAATTGCCGGCGATGCACAGCCATTTGCCGTCGGCGCAGGGATAGGTGTTGGTCGGCGCGGCGGTGGCGATGCCGGCGCCCTGCGGCTGGCGCACCCGCCCATCCAGCGCGTATTCCGGCAGCATCCCCTCCATCAGGCTCAGCACCGAATCCACCAGGCAGACATCGATCACCCGGCCGCGCCCGGTGCCGGTCACATCGCGCTCATACACCGCCGACAGCAGCCCGATCGCCGCATACAGCCCGGCCAGGTCGTCGCCGATCGACACCCCGCAGCGCGGCGGCGGCAGATCGGAGGCGCCGGCCGGATGCCCGGTCAGATGCCTGATGCCGCCGATCGCCTCGCCGATCGCGCCGAATGCCGGCTTGTCGCGATACGGCCCGTCCTGGCCGTAGCCGGACACCCGGGCGATCACCAGCCGCGGGTTCACCGCGTGCAGCGCCTCCGGCCCCAGCCCCAGCCGCTCCAACTGCCCCGGCCGGAAATTCTCCACCAGCACATCGGCCCGCGCCGCCAGCAGCATGGCCGCCTCGCGCTCCCGCTTCAGGTCCAGCACCACCGACAGCTTGTTGCGGCCGTGGATGCTGAACCACACCGGGTTGCCGTCCACCTTGGCGCCCCAGCCGCGCACCGGGTCGCCGCCCGGCGGCTCCACCTTGATCACCTCGGCGCCCAGATCGGCCAGCACCCGGGTGCAGAACGGCCCGGCGATATAATGGCCCATTTCCAATACTTTCAGGCCAACCAGCGGTCCACTACGCGGCGGCGGGACGGTCATGACAGGCTCCTTCAAGGTCAAATGCACGGTAAAGTGATGTAAGCAATGTTACCGACGCCAGAATACCGGGTCTTGTTAACGGAAGTTTTATACCCACCCTGTCAAGGTGATCCTGAAGCGCCGTGACTGGCTTCAGTCTCCTCCCTGACCGCACGCGAGTGCGGCACCTTCCGGGCGGCATGACCTGTTCGTGCCGCCCTTTTTTTGTCGGGTGGCAAGACCGTTCTTTTTCGCGAAAAAGAACCAAAAAACGCGCATTCCCCTTGCAACGGCAGGGCGGTCGAGACTCCGGAGTCTCCAAAACGAATAAAAAGTTTTTTTGCTTGTTCTTGTTCACAAAAAGAAGGCCTCCCTTCGCCTCGACAATATCATCCTGCCCGCTCTCCAGATGCCAGCCGAGCACGACGATACCAGGCGAGGCGACCGACATGGGGGCTCCGGTTGCGAGAGATGACAGCCTGTATAGACTGCCTGATCCACAGCAACCGAGCGACCCCCCGCATGGCCCAGCCGACCTTCTCCACGACCCAGATGCTGGCCAGGCTGGTGGCGTTCGACACCACCAGCCGCAACCCGAACGCCGACCTGATGGCCTTCGTGCGCGACTGGCTCGATGGCCACGGCGTGCCGTACCGGCAGAGCGGCACGGCGGAAAAATCCAACCTGCACGCCATCATCGGCCCGCAGGTGGAGGGCGGCATCGCGCTGTCCGGCCATGTCGACACCGTGCCGGTGGAGGGCCAGCCCTGGAGCAGCGATCCGTTCGCGCTGCGCGAGCAGGGCGGCCTGCTGTATGCGCGCGGCTCGGCCGACATGAAGGGCTTCGTCGCCGCCGCGCTGGCCGCGGTGCCGGGCCTCAAGGCGCGCGGCCTGGCCCGCCCGATGCACCTGTTCATCACCCACGACGAAGAAACCAATATGTCCGGCGCGCGCGAACTGGTGGACGACCTCGCCGCCGCGCCGCTGCGCCCGGCGCTTTGCATCGTCGGCGAGCCGAGCATGATGCAGCCGATCCTGGCGCATAAAGGCCGGCTGGCGCTGCGGGTGATCGCGCGCGGCCGGGCCGGGCATTCCAGCGCGCCGGGCGGCGGCGTCAACGCCATCTTCGCCGCCGCCGCCGCGATCGGCCATATCCAGGCCGAGGCGCAGCGTTTCGCCGCCGTTGGCCCGTTCGAGGATGGCTTCGACCCGCCGCACACCACGGTGCATGTCGGCACCATCCAGGGCGGCTCGATCCTCAACATCATCCCGGAACGCTGCGAATTCGTCATGGAATGGCGGGCGATCCCGGCCGATGATTTCTTCGCCGAGGTCGAGCGGCTGCGCGCCTGGCTGGCCGCCAAGCTGGAGCCGGCGATGCAGGCGGTGGACCCGCAGGCCGGCTTCACGCTGGAGGTGATGGACTGGGCGCCCGGCATGGCGCTGGCCGAGGCGCACCCGCTCACCACCCTGGTCAAGCAGCTCACCGGCGCCAACAGCGCCGGCAAGGTCAGCTATGGCACCGAGGGCGGGCTGTATCAGCAGGCCGGCATCCCCACCATCGTCTGCGGCCCCGGCGACATCGCCCAGGCGCA
>DATJEA010000489.1:0-8212 GCA_035497095.1 Acetobacteraceae bacterium
GGTGGGCCGGCGAACGGCGCCGCCAGCGCCGCCAGCAGCACCAGCACCGGCAGCGCCGCCAGCGCGCCCACCGCACCGCCCTGCGCCGCCAGCCTGGTGGCGCGGCCGGCGAAGCGTGCGGCGATATAGCCGTCGGTCGCCCCCAGGCCATGCACGATCTCGATCGCCTGACGGCGCGCCACCAGCCCGGCGCGAGTGGCGATGGCGATCACCGCCGCGGCCACCGCCACCACCAGCAGCAGCGCCGCCCAGGCGCAGGCTTGCAGGCTGCGCGCCAGCACCGACAGCCGGCGCACCCACACCCCGTGGCTCTCGGTCAGCGTGCCGGGCGCCGCCTTGTCCAGTTGCTTGCCCAGCGCCGCCAGCGCCGCCTCGCCGGCACCGTCCGCCAGGCGCAGATCCACCACCGCCGGCAGCGGCAGCGACAGCCGCAGCGCCGAGCTGCCGAGCCAGGGTTGCAGCAGGTCGGCCAGCTCGGTGTCGCTCAGCGCCCGCGCGCTGGCCACCCCCGGCGCCGCCTTGGCCAGCGCCAGCACGCGGGCGCGCCTGGTCTCGTTCGGGGCATCGGCGGCGGCGTCACCCGGTTGCGGCACCTGGACGGTCACTACCGCCGCCGCACCATGCTGCCAGTGCTGCGCGAGGCCAGCCGCCCCCACCACGCCGGCCAGCGCCAGCGCCGCCAGGAACGCCATCGCCGCCACCATCGCCGGCAGCATCCGGTCGCCGAGCGCGCGGCGCAGGCCCAGATCGTCGAACCGCGGCCGCCGCAAGCCGCTGCCAGCTTTCGCCCCGCTGCCTTTCGCCCCGCTGCCTGTCGCCCCGCTGCCTTTCGCCGCGTCACGTTTCGCCTTGGCCACGCGCCTAGCCATCATGCTGCAACCGGCCATGCTCCAGCACCAGCGCCGGGCCGGGATGGCGCTCCACCAGCGCCGCGTTATGGGTGGCCACCACCATCGTGGTGCCCAGCCGGTTCATCTCCGAGAGCAGCAGCATCAGCCGCTCGGCCTGGGTGTCATCGAGGTTGCCGGTCGGCTCGTCGGCCAGCAGGATGCGCGGCCGGGTCACCACCGCGCGGGCGATCGCCACGCGTTGCTGTTCACCGCCCGACAACTCCGCCGGGCGCGATGCGGTGCGCCGCGCGAGGCCCACCCAGCGCAGCATTTCCGTCACATCGGCACGGATCTGGCCTTCCGGCCGGCCGGCGATGCGCAGCGGCAGCGCCACGTTGTCGAACGCCGACAGATGCGGCAGCAGCCGGAAATCCTGGAACACCATGCCGATGCTGCGGCGCAGCGGCGGCAGCTCGCTGCGGCTGGCGCGGCCGATCTCGGCGCCCAGCAGCGTCAGCCGGCCATGGGTCGGACGCACCGCCAGATGCAGCAGCCGCAGCAGCGAGGTCTTGCCGGCGCCGGACGGGCCGAGCAGCCAGCGGAAGCCGCCTTCCGGCACCGCAAAGCTCAAGCCGCGCAGCACATCCGCGCCGGCGGCCCCGCCACTGGTTCCCGGGCCAACGCCATAGCGCAGCCCCACTTCGCGCAGTTCAATCATCGCCATCCGATCATGCAGCCCCCCTTTTGCCACCAATCGCCCTCGCGCCGGAAGCGCCAGAGCATGATAACGGTGGCTGGAAGCGCCGCAGGTCCGGATCACGCCGGCAACAAAGCGTCGCTACCCGGTTGTCAACCGCCGCGCCGTCGCGCACCATCGCGCCCAGGAGAGCGCGGAAAATGCGGATCGTCTGCCCGTCCTGCCAAGCCGTCTACGACGTGCCGGCGGCCCTGCTGGCGCCCAGCGACACGCGGCCGCCGGCCAAGCTGCGCTGCGCCCGCTGCGCGGCCGAATGGACCCCCGGCGAACTCGAACGGCCGGCGGCAAAGCCGCCGGCTGGCCCAACGCCGAGCCCGTTCGCCGACGCTGTGGCCCAGGCCATGCCGGCGCCCGCTCCGCCAGCGCCCGTTCCGCCCGTGCCCGTTCCGCCCGTGCCCGATCCACCAGTGAAGCGGCCACCGATCGAGCAGGCCGCACCGGCGCCACGGCCGCCCCGCATCGACCCCACGCCACCGCCGCCGGCCGGCGGGACGCTGGTGGCCGAGCATCTGGTGCCCGCTCGCGCCTCGCCCCGCCCATCGGCGCCACCGCCGCGCAGCACGCGCGATTCGGCCACGCTGCTGTTCGCCTGGTGCCTCAGCCTCGGGGTGCTGGCGGCGCTGCTGATCGCCGCCTACCTCCATCGCGCCGATGTCATCGCCTTCTGGCCGCCTGCGGCGCGCGCCTACGACCTGCTCGGACTGAAATAGCGGTTCAGTAGCCGCGTGCGGTGTCCACCAGGTTGGGCAGCGGCTTGCCTTCGCGCTCGGCACGCAGATTGGCGAAGAAGATATCCAGGCTGTAGGCGTTGTAGGTCTGCGGGTTGTCCGCCGAGGCATGCGGCGTCACCAGCAGGTTCGGCGTGCGCCAGGCCCGCGCCTCGGGCGGCAGCGGCTCGGGCACCGTGACATCGATCACCGCGCCGGACAGGTGGCCGGAGTCCAGCAGGTCGCACAGCGCCTCCTGGTCCAGCAGGGCGCCGCGCCCGACATTGATCAGCGCCGCACCGGCCGGCAGCAGGCCCAGCCGGCGGCGGTCCATCAAATTGCGGGTGGCCGGCGTCAGCGGGCAGGCCAGCAGCAGGAATTCGGTCTGCGCCAATGCCGCATCCAGCGCGTCGCTGCCCAGCACGGTGTCGAAATCCGGGTGCGGCTCCGGGCGGGTGCGAACCCCGGTGGCGTGCATGCCATAGCGCCGCGCCTCCCGCGCCCCGGCGCCGCCCAGGTCGCCGGTGCCGATCACCAGCAGCCGGCGGCCGCGCAGGGTCGGGGTGAAATATGGCTTCCACAGCCCGGCCCGCTGCTGCGTGGCGTAGGTCGGAACCCGCGCCGCCAGCATCAGCAGCGCCATCAGCACATATTCACCGAGCTTCGGGCCGTGCGCGCCGCGATTGTTCAGCAGCGCCACGCCCGGCGGCAGCCAGTCGAACGGCATCAGCTTGTCCATGCCGGAGGAGGTGCAGGAAATCAGCCGCAACGCCGGTGCCGCGACCGGGAAGCGCCGCGCCAGTTGCGCGGTGGAGCCGATCAGCACCTCGGCATCGGCCATGCCGGCGGCAAACCCGGCGGCGTCATGGCCGAAGCTCAGCGCCAGCGGCGTCGGATCGCCGGCACGGGCGGCGGCGTCCCGCACCTCGGCTTCAGTGATGATGAACGGGTCGACGCTGCCGTCGGGCGGGGGGGCGGGGGTCTGGATATGGATTCGCATGGCGGTAGCGTGCCACAGGAAGCAAAGAAGGTCTTCCTTCTGTGAACAAAAAGAAGCAAAAAAACTTTTTGTTCGTCTTGGAGACTCCGGCCTCTCCGCGGCACCGTCGTTGCAAGGCGAGTGAGTTTTTTGGTTCTTTTTTGCAAAAAAGAACAGCTTCCCTACATCAGCCGCTCCGTCCAGGTCTTCGGCGTGCGCTGATTGCGGATTTCGATGTCCAGATGGTAGCGGAATTTGCGCGGCCCGACGCTGCGGATATAGGCAACCAGATCGCCCAACCCTTCCTCCAGCCCGCGCGTGGTACGGTAATCCAGCAGGCGGCGGGCCTTGGCGCTGCTGCAAGCGGCGTGCTTCACCTCCTGCGGCCGGTCGGTGATGTGGATCGCCTGGCCCTCGAAGCCGACGATGCCCTTCAGCGTGCGGAACAGGTGGTTGACGGTCACAAACTCCTCGTCCGGGCCGATATTGACCACCTCGCCGACGCCGCGATCGGACAGGCCGAGCGCCAGCAGGCAGGACAGGCAGTCCTCGACATGGCTGAAGCAGCGGCTCTGCTCGCCGTCGCCATAGATGAACGGCGAGCGGTTCTGCAGCATCATGTTGGCCATGATGGCGGCGACGTTGCGGTACGGGTCATCGAATTTCTGCCGCGCGCCGATGATGTTGTGCGGCACCGCGATGGCGTATTCAACGCCGTGCACGCCGGCCAGATTCACCAGCGCCTGCTCGGCCGCCACCTTGGCGATGCCGTACGGGTCTTGCGGGCGCGGCGCGTAGCTTTCCAGGAACGGCACCTGATTGGTGCCATAGCGCGCCATCGAGGAGCAGAACACGATCCGCCGCGCACCGTTGGCGATCGCCGCCGAGAACACGCCGACCGAGCCGGTGACGATGTTGTCCATCACCATCGCCGGCGCGAACACGCTGAGCCCCTCATAGGCGGTGGCGGCGCAGTGATAGACCAGCTCGCAGCCCTGGCTGATCTTGGCCATGGCGTTGAAATCGCGGCAATCATACTGGTAGAACTCGGCCTCCGGCGGCACGTTGACCAGCTCGCCGCCGAGCAGGCTGTCGACGCCGACCACATGGTGGCCCATCGCCAGCAGGCGCTCCGCCAGGTGGCTGCCGAGGAATCCGGCGATGCCGGTGATGAACACGCGCATGGCGACCTCTCAGCGGGTGAGGACGGCGCGCAATGCCTGGCCGCCCTTGTTGAACCGGCGGGTGACGGCGATGTCGGCAAACCCGGTCATCGCCGCCAGCGCGCGCAATTTGCCCTCGGTGTAGGCGCTGCGGTGGAACTGGCCGACGCCGTTCTGGTTGCCGAAGACCATGGTTTGCAGGATGCCCCAGCGCTGATCCAGCGCGGTGCCGCACCCGGCGTAGTGGTCGGCGTGGCCGACCTGGTAGAAGGCGCGGAAGTCGTCCTCGGCGTTGAGAAAACAGGCGCAAACCCACTCGAAATCCGGCATTTCGACGGTCAAAACCCCGCCTGGGCGCAAAATTCGCGCCATTTCGGGCCAGATTTTCGCCTCCTCGGCGAACGAGAAATGCTCGAACACATGCTCGGCCAGCACCGCATCGACGCTGGCATCGGGCCACGGCATGGCGGTGAGGTCGATGTCGTCGCGCACGCCGGCGGCGCGGGCGACGCTGTCGATATTGATCCAACCGTCCAGCAGGTTGGCGCCGCAGCCGATATGCAGGCGGGTGGGGGTGCGCACTGTGCCGTCCATCTCGTGTCCCTCAGGCCGCGCGGCGGTGGGCGTCGCCGGCCAGGGCGGCGATTTCCAGCTGTTCGGCGGTGAAATCCTCATCGTGCAGAATGGTCTCCACGCCGCGCACCACTTCGGCCAGCGCGCGTGCATGCCAGTGCATGATGGTCGCATCGAGCCTGGCGAGCCGGGCGATCAGCGCCGGCAGATGGGTGCGCAGGGTGGCGGCTTCATCACGCATCGGGGCCAGCCAGCGGGCGCGAAATACCTCGACGGCCAGACGCATCAGCCGGGCGCGCCGCGCTGCCTCCAGCCGGGCGGCGGCGAAGCTCTCCAGATGCGCGTAGGCGGTGGTGATCAACGGGGTGCGCCAGCGCAACTCGCCCAGCGCGTCATCCAGCGGCACGCCGCGCATGCCCTGCTCGGTGGCGGCGCGGGCCAGGCGCAGCACCGGCTTGCCGCCATCGCGGCGCAGATAGAGCGGCGCCGCGACATGGCGGATTTCGCCATACAGCGCCAGTTCGGCCAGCAGCGCATGGTCCCAGCCGGCACGGCAGCGGATCGGCGCCAACTGATCCACGGCGGCGCGGCGATAGACGCCCCAGAAGCTCGGTGAGCTGGTGTAGTGCCGCATGACATGACGGGCGCGGGCCAGCGGATCGGCACCGACCGCGTGCAGCGCGTGGCTGGCCGGGTAGGGCTGCTGCTCCGGCGCAGCGTCGCGGAACACCGCGCCCTGGGCATGGCACATGGCGGCATTCGGATGCGCCAGCAGCAGCCCCATCGTCCGGGCGATGAAATCCGGCGCGATCAGGTCGTCGGCGGATTTCGGCAACACGAAATCGGCATCACCGAACCAGAACGCCCGCTGGAAGCCGCCGATCGCGCCGCCATTGTGGCGGTTGGTCTTGCGCCGGATGCGCGAGTCGCGCGCGGCATAGCCGGCGAGGATATCCGGCGTCGCGTCCGATGAGCCGTCATCGATCAGCGTCAGGGTGAGGTTCGGCCAGCTCTGCGCCAGCACGCTGTCGATCGCGGCGGCGACCGTGGCGGCGCCGTTATGGACGAACAGGTTGACATCGACGAAAGGCAGCGAAGGCATTTTGTCCCGCTCCAGGTCTGGGCGGGATGATGGGCCACGGGGGTTGCAGCAAGATTAACGGCCCGCGTTGATTTGCAACCGATCGGGCGGCATGGTTGGCTCGCACCATGCCGAGCGCCCCGCCCCTGCCCCACCGCCTGAGCATCCGCGTCGACCTGGCCGGCGGCGGGCGGATCGGGCCGGGCAAGATCGCGCTGCTGGAAGCAATCGCCGCCAACGGCTCGATCTCCGGCGCCGGGCGGGCACTGAAGATGTCCTATCGGCGGGCCTGGGAACTGGTGGAAGACCTCAATCGCGGCCTGGGGGTGGCGGTGGTGCACACCGCGGCCGGCGGCAGCGGCGGCGGCGGCGCACGACTGACGCCGGCGGGAGCGCGGGTAGTGGCGGAGTATCGGGCGCTGGAGGCGGCGACGGCGGCGGCAGCGGGGCCGCATTTGCAAAAATTAGGCGGGCTAAAGCAAGAGTAAGAAGAGTCTTCTTTTTGTGAACAAAAAGAAGCAAAAAAACTTTTTATTCCCTGGAGTCCCGGACAACGGTCCGGGACTCTAGGGATCAAAGTTTTTTGCGCGCTTTTTTTCAAAAAAGCGCTGCTTCCTTACTTGAGATACCGCGCCGTGAGGTGCGCCGTGAAATCGCCGGGGTCGAGCGGCTTGCCGGTCGCGGCGCGCAGCAGATCGTTGAAGCCGAGCAGGCTGCCGACGCCGTGCACCTTGGCGCGCAGCCAGCCGAGCAAGGGTGCGAGGTCGCCGCGAGCGAGGCCGGCGTCGAGCTCCGGTACGGCGCGGCGGGCGGCGGCCATCAACTGGGCGGCAGCCATGGCGCCGAGCGTGTAGCTGGGGAAGTAGCCGATGGCGCCGTCGTACCAGTGGATGTCTTGCAGGCAGCCCTGGGCGTCGTCGGGCGGGGTGATGGCGAGCAGGCGGGCGAGGCCGTCATTCCAGGCGCCGGGCAGGTCGGCCACCTGGAGGTCGCCGCTGACCAGGGCCTGCTCCAGGCGGAAACGCAGGATGACGTGCGCGGGGTAGGTCATCTCGTCGGCGTCGACACGGATAAAGCCGCGCTCGATATGGCGCCACAGGCGGGACAGGTTGGCCGGGGCGTAGGCTGCCGGGTCGCCGCCGAAGTTGGAATGCAGTTCGAGGGCGAGCCAGGCGATGTACGGGTCGGAGCGGCAGGCCTGCATCTCGATGATGAGCGACTGCGATTCGTGCGCGGCCATGCCGGCGGCCTCACCGACCGGCTGGCGGGCGTAGGCGGCGGGCAGGCCGCGCTCGTAGAGGGCGTGGCCGGTCTCGTGCATCACCCCCATCAGGCTCTGGCCGAAATCCTGCTCGTTGTAGCGGGTGGTGATGCGCACGTCGGTTGGGGTGCCGCCGCAGAACGGGTGGGCCGAGCGGTCGAGCCGGGAGTGCGTGGCCTCCAGCCCGGCGCGGGCCGAGAGGCGGCGGCACAGTGCCTCCTGCACGGCGGCGGGGAACGGGCCGGCGGGACGGATGACCGGCGGGCGGGCGGCCTGCAGCGCCTCGGCGCGCGGCAGGGCGTCGGCCAGGAAGGCCTCGTAGGCGGCGAACACCGGGGCGACGTCGGCGGCGCCGATGCCGCGCTGGTAGCCATCCATCAGCGCGTCGTACGGGGAGAGGCCGAGCGCTGGCGCGAGGGCGGCGGCCTGCTGGCGGGTCAGCGAGATCACCTCGGCCAGATGCGGGCGGACCAGGGCGAAATCGGCGGTGCGGCGGGCCTCGCGCCAGATCTTCTCGCAGGCGGAGTTGGCGCGGGCCTGGGCTTCCACCAGATCGGACGGAATGGCGGTGGCGCGGGTGTGAGCGTGGCGCAGCAAGGCGAGATTGGCGGCGTCCCACGGGTCGGCGGGCGGGGTGGCTTCGGCCTCGGCGAGGTCGTCGGCGACCTCGGGCGCGGTGGCCAGGCCATGCGCGAGGCCGGCCAGCACCGCGAGCTGGTCGCCGCGCGCCGCCCCGCCGCCTTCCGGCATCATCGCCGAGGCGTCCCAGCCGAGCATCGCCGACGCCTCTCCGATGGTGGCGATGCGGGCGGCGCGGCTGGTGAGGCGCTGATAGGCGGTGGGGGCGTTGGGGATCATGAG
>DATJEA010000490.1:0-7971 GCA_035497095.1 Acetobacteraceae bacterium
CACGATGCCGACCGCCAGCACGAGCGCCAGCAGGGTCACGGTATTGGCGGAGAAGCCGATCGCCAGCAGCACCGCGATGGTGCCGATCAGGCTGACCGGCACCACCACCGCCGGGATGATGGTGGCGCGGATGTTGCCGAGGAAGATGAACACCACCAGCACCACCAGCACGAACGCCTCGGCCAGCGTCTTCAGCACCTGGCCGATGGTGTCGGCGACGAAGGTGGAGCTGTCATAGAAGACGATATGCTTCATGCCGGCCGGAAAGCGGGTCGCCAACTGGTCCAGCACGCGGCCGACCGCCGCCGAGGTGTTCACCGCGTTGGCGCCGGGGGCGAGATAGACCGCGATCGAGACCGCCGGCTTGCCGTTCAGCCGGCTCTCGGTGTCCAGATTGGCCGCCGCCAGTTCCACCCGCGCGATGTCGTGCAGCCGCAGCACCGAGCCGTCCGGGTTGGCGCGGATCACCATGTCGCCGAACTCCTTCGGCGTCACCAGGCGGCCCTTGGTTTGCAGGTTGATCTGGAACTGGTTGGCCTCGCTGGTCGGCTGCGCGCCGATCCGCCCGATCGCGCCCTGCACGTTCTGGGTCTGCAGCGCGGCGATGATGTCGGTCGGCATCAGCCCGAGGCTGGTCAGCCGGTCGGTGTCGAACCAGATGCGCATCGCGTAGTCTTTGGCGCCGAAGATCACCGCCTGGCCGACGCCCGGCACGCGGGCCACCGCATCGAGCACGTTGATGGTCACGTAGTTGGAGACGAACAGCGGCGTGAGCTTGGGGTCCTCGCTGTAGACCTGCGCGAATTCCAGGATCGCCGAGCTGCGCTTGGCCACCTTGATGCCCTGGCGCTGCACCTCGGCCGGCATCTTGGACAGCACCGCCTGCACGCGGTTGTTGACGTTGACGGTGTCGATATCCGGGTTGGTGCCCAGGTTGAAGCTCACGGTGAGCGAATAGCTGCCGTCATTGCCGCTGTTGGACTGCATGTACAGCATCTGGTCGACGCCGTTGATCGCCGCTTCCAGCGGCTGCGCCACCACGGCCGCCACCACGGCCGCCGAGGCGCCGGGGAAGCTGGTGCTGACCTGCACCTGCGGCGGCACGATATCGGGGAACTGCGCCACCGGTATCCGGGTGGCGGCGATCAGGCCGGCCAGTGTGATGACGATGGCCATCACCACCGCCAGCCGTGGGCGGTCGACGAAAACGGCGGAAATCATGCGCTCAGTTCCGCGTCGCCGGTGCAGGGGAAGCGGGCGGCGCGGGCGAAGCTGGAGTGTCGGCGCCCGGTTCGCCGGCAGCCGGTGCCGGGTTCACCACGATGCCGGGCCGCACCCGCTGGATGCCGTCGGCCACCACCTGCTCGCCGGCCTTCAATCCGCCGGTCACCATCGCCAGCGCCGGGGTGGACTGGCCGAGTTCGATCCGCCGCTGCTCCACCTTGTTGCCGGCGCCGACCACGAAGACATAGCTGCCGCGCTGGTCGGACAGCACCGCGGCGCGCGGGATCGCCAGCGCGGTCACCGGCTTCACCCCCTCCAGCAGCACGGTGACGAACTCGCCATCCAGCAGCGGGCGGTTGCCCGGCGCGTCCGGCGCGGCGCCGGGCAGCAGCGGGTTGGCGATGGTGGCGCGCAAGGTCAGCGTGTCGGTGCCCTGCGCCACGCTGGGGTCGGCATAGTCCAGCTTGCCGACCTGATCATACAGCGTGCCGTCGGCCAGCCGCAGCTTGATCTGCACCGCCGAGAAGCCGCCGGCGTCGGCATAGCGCTCGCGCAGTTCCAGCACCGCGCGCACCGAAATCGGGAAGGTCACATACATCGGGTCCTGGCTGACGATGGTGGCCAGCGGGCCCGAGCTTGGGGTCACCACATTGCCCACCGCGAGCGCGGTGCGGCCGATCTTGCCGGCGATCGGGGCGCGGATTTCGGTGTAGCCCAGGCTGATCACCGAGGCGTGCAACTGCGCCTGGTTGGCCTGCAACTGGGCGGCGATGCTGGCCTGGTTGGCCTCGGCGGTATCCACCGCGGAAACCAGCCCGGCCGGCGAGCCGATCAGCGATTTGGCCCGGTTGAGTTGAATCTGGGCGTTTTTCAGCAGCGCCTGGGTCTGCGCCACGGCTGCCTGCTTGGCCGCCACATCGGCCTCGAACGGGGCGCGCTCCAGCCGGTACAGCAGGTCACCCTTGGCGACTTCGGAGCCTTCCTTGAACTCCCGCTGCTCGATGAACGCGGTCACCCGGGCGACCAGCGCCACCCGGTCGGTGGCCTGCACCCGGCCGACATACTCGCTGCTCTGCACCATCGGCCGCTCGCGCACCGTCACCACGCCGACCGCCGGCGGGCCGCCGGGGCCGAACTGGGCGGCGGCCGGTGGCGCGCAGAGCAGCAGGGCGGCGCAGGCCAGCAGCGGGGCGAAGGCAGTAACCAGGCGACGGCGCATGCAAAAACCTCGGCCCACGGCCCCGGGCAGGGGGCGGGCCTGCCCGCCATCTGTGTTGGTGCGCCGTCATATGACATATTGCCGGTGCATTGCGAGCCCGCTGCACGGCTTGTCATTGAGGCACCCGCGCGCCACCCTCGCGCCACAGCAGGAGAGCCGTCATGAGCGAACACGTCACCATCTGCGAGGTCGGCCCGCGCGACGGGCTGCAAATCGCCAAGGGCCGCATGCCGACCGCGACCAAAACCCGCTGGATCGCCGCACTGGCCGCCGCCGGGCTGCCGCATATCGAGGTCGGCAGCTTCGTGCCGGCCGCGGTGATCCCGCAACTGGTCGACACGCCGGAGATCGTGCGCCGCGCGGTTCTGCTGCCGAATGTCGTCATCCAGGCGCTGGCGCCCAACCTGCGCGGCGCCCAGGGCGCTTATGCCGCTGGCGCGCATCGCATCAGCATCCCGGTGTCGGTGAGCCTCGGGCACAGCCGCGCCAACCTCAACCGCACGCCGGACGAGCAGGTGGCCGAGGTTGGCCGCATGGTCGCCTGGCTGCGCGCCCAGCCGCGGCGGGTGACGGTGGAAGCCGCCTGCTCCACCGCGTTCGGCTGCTCGATCGACGGCGCGGTGGCCGAATCCGAGGTGGTGCGGATTGCCGCCGGGCTGGCCGAGGCCGGCGCCGATGACCTGTCGCTGGCCGATACTGTCGGCTACGGCAACCCGGCGATGATCCGCTCCACCGTCCGCGCGGTGCGCGCCGTGGTGGGCCCGGCGCTGAAGGGGCTGCATCTGCACGATACCTGCGGCGTCGGCATCGCCAACGCGCTGGCCGGGCTGGACGAGGGCATCCGCAAGTTCGACTCGGCGCTGGCCGGGCTCGGCGGCTGCCCCTATGCGCCAGGCGCCTCGGGCAACATCGTCACCGAAGACCTGGTGTTCATGCTGGAAAGCATGGGCTTCAGCACCGGCGTCGACCTGGAGAAGCTGCTCGCCGCCCGCGCCATCCTGCACGAGGGGCTGCCGAGCGAGCCGATGCACGGCAACCTCGCCAAGGCCGGCATTCCGCGCACATTTGCCAAAGCGGCCTGACCATGTCGACGCAGCCGCTTGCCGGCATCAAGGTGGTCGAGTTCGTCCATATGGTGATGGGCCCGACCTGCGGTCTGGTGCTGGCCGATCTCGGCGCCGATGTGGTGAAGGTCGAACCGGCGCCCTCCGGCGACAATACCCGTCGCCTGCCCGGCTCCGGCGCCGGCTTCTACGTGATGGCCAACCGCAACAAGCGCAGCCTCGCCGTGGACCTCAAGAGCCCCGAGGGCCATGCGATGGTGATGAAGCTGATCGCCACCGCCGACGTGGTGGTGGAAAACTTCCGCCCCGGCGCGATGGACCGGCTGGGTTTTGGCTACGAGGCATTGTCGAAGCTCAACCCGCGGCTGATCTACTGCTCCTGCAAGGGCTTCCTGCCCGGCCCGTACGAGACCCGCACCGCGCTCGACGAGGTGGTGCAGATGATGGGCGGCCTCGCCTACATGACCGGCCCGCCCGGCCGCCCGCTGCGCGCCGGCTCCTCGGTGAACGACATCATGGGCGGCATGTTCGGCGCCATCGGCATCCTGGCGGCACTGAACGAGCGCCATGCCACCGGGGCCGGCACGCATGTGCAATCAGGCCTGTTCGAGAACAACGCGATGCTGGTCGCCCAGCACATGGCGCAATACGTGGTGACCGGCAAGGAAGCCGCCCCGATGCCGAACCGCGCCAGCGTCTGGCCGATCTACGACACCTTCGAGGTTTCTGACGGCCAGGTGTTCATCGGCGCCGTCACCGACACGCAATGGAACGTGTTCTGCGCCGCCTTCGGGCTCGACGACCTGCTGGCCGACCCGACGCTGGCCACCCAGCACGACCGCCACATGGCCCGCCCGCGCACCATCCCGCGCATCGCCGAGGCGCTGAAAACCTACAGCCGCGCCGATCTGATGGCCAAGATGGAGGCCCTCGGCCTGCCATTCGCGCCGATCTCGCGCCCGATCGAGCTGTTCGACGACCCGCATCTCAACGCGTCGGGCGGCCTGCTGGCGATGACGCTGCCGGATGGCAAGCAAACCAAGCTGCCGGCCCTGCCGATTTCGCTGGACGGCCATCGCCTGGCCCTGCGCCGCAACCCGCCGAAAACTGGCGAGCATGATGCCGAAATCGCCCGCGAACTGGGCTATTCCGACGCAGAAATCGGCGTTTTGCGGGAGAAAGGCGTGCTGGTGTGACGTAAATGTTCCACTGGCGCGGCCGGATTGAAATTGTCACGCTGACGCAAAAGTGGTGAAAATAACCATGGCTGGCCCCGGTGCACGCGGCCTGCAAACGTGAACCGGCCGGCCCATCGCAACAGCGAAGGGGGATTGCGCCATGGCGAACGACCCTGCTCCCGTACCGCGGCGAATCCAGCGATACGGCTGGATCCCGGATATTCCGGACGCCCGCGACCATATGTATTCGGCGCCGCAGATGACGATGGCCACGTTGCCGCCACGCATGGATCTGCGGCCGGGCTGCCCCGAGGTGTATGACCAGGGCCAGCTCGGCAGCTGCACCGGCAACGCGATCGCCGCCGCGGTGCAGTTCGGGCGCCGCAAGCTGAATCAGGCGCCGGATTTCCAACCCTCGCGCCTGTTCATCTACTATAACGAACGCGTGATGGAGGGCACCGTCGGCACCGATTCGGGGGCGATGATCCGCGACGGGATCAAGAGCGTGGCCAAGCTCGGCGTCTGCCCGGAAGAGCCCGACTGGCCGTACATTATCACCGAATTCGCCAAGGAACCTCCCGCCACGGCATTCCAGCACGCCGCGGATCATAAGGCCGTCAGCTACAGCCGGCTGATCAACACCGCCGGCCAACTGAGGGGCTGCCTTGCCTCGGGCTACCCGTTCGTGTTCGGCTTCGGTGTGTATGAGAGCTTCGAGACGCCGGAGGTGGCGAAAACCGGGGTGGTGCCGATGCCGGGACCGACCGAACGGCAACTGGGCGGGCATGCGGTGATGGCGGTCGGCTATGACGACCCGGAACAGCGCTTCATCGTGCGCAATTCCTGGGGGCCGGGCTGGGGCATGCAGGGGTATTTCACCATGCCCTACGCCTATCTGGTCGACAGCAACTACTCCGACGATTTCTGGGTGATCCGGATGGTTACCGACTAGCCGCAATGCGGAGGCGCACCGCGAAGCGCGCCACCGGCGAGCCGCCCCAGGGCCGCGCATAGGCCAGCGCCAGGTCGGCGTCGCCGTCGGCGGCGATGCGCCAGACACGGGTTCCGCCGGCGCCGGCCAGCTTCGGCCCCGGCTCGAAGGCGTCCGCGATGATGCGGCAGGCCGAGGCGCGCTCGACCCGCCAGCGGAATCCGGTGGTCGGATTTTCCGCCAGCCGCAGTTCGATCGGCTCGCCGGCGGCGAGGGTGATGGTGGCGCCGTCATGGCTGGCATCGAGCGCCCGCATCGGCGCTACCCGGCCAGCGCCTGCAACGCCTGCTGATCGCGCAGCACCACATAGCCGTCCTGCTGCGCCAGCAGCCCCTCCCGGCTCCAGGTGCGCAACTGCTTGTTGACGCTCTCCCGCGTGCTGGCGACCAGGGTGGCGAGGTCGCGCTGCGAGAGTTTGAGATCGATGCGCAGCCCGCCTTCCACCGGCCGGCCATAATCGGCCGCCAGCTTCACCAGCAGCCGCGCCAGCCGGGCCGGCAGGTCGAACAGCGCGATTTCCTCCAGCGCCAGGCTGGTGCGCCGCAGCCGGTCGCACAGCACGATCAGCAGGCGCTCCACCAGGTCGCCGTGGCGCAGCAGGAAGGGCATGAAATGCCGCCGTTCCAGCACCAGCAGCACGCTGTCTTCCAGCGCGGTGGCGTCGGCGCTGCGCGGCTTGCCGTCCAGCAGCGCGATCTCGCCGAAAATCTCGCCCTGGCCGATCACGTTCAGCGTCACCTCCTTGCCGTCCGGCGAGATGCTGCCGATCCGCACCCGGCCGGCCAGCACCGCCATCATGCTGTCGCCGGGGTCGCCCTTGCCGAACACGCTGGCGCCCTTGCCGACGCGCAATTCGGAGGCGAGGCCGAGAATCTCATCCAGTTCCTCCGGCCGCATCGGGCGGAAAAACGGGCTGGTCAGCAGCGTGTCGCGCTTCATGCGCAGGCCAATACGGGCAGGCGGGGCCATCGGCGGACTCCGGGGCGGCGTGGGTCGCGGCACAACATTACAACCAACGGCCGGCGCTGGTTGCAGGAATCTGCGCGGTGGCGCTGCCCGCCTGCCTGACCGTTGCGCTTGACTCTGAGCCGTCAGGGCTTATCTGTGGCCGCGAAGCGGCGATTCGGCTGCTTCGGCTGGCCCCTCGCCAGCATGTTCATCACTCGGCCTGTGCCCCGTTCCCAATGCGGTCGGGCACGGGCAAGTCGTGCTTCGCAAGCAGCGCGCATTGACCGCGACAACGGGCTCACCAGCAGACCAGAGCCCGCCGCCGCCCAAGGACGTACCCAGCCCTATGGCCTCCACCGCTGCATCAGAAATCCAGGACTTCGCCTCCCTACTCGATGAAACGCTCGGCCGCGATAGCGGCTTCGATGGCTCGGTGGTCACCGGCAAGGTGATGCGCCTCACCGACGAGTTCGCCATCGTCGATGTCGGCCTGAAGAGCGAGGGCCGCGTTGCCCTCAAGGAATTCGGCGTTCCCGGCATGCCCGCCGACGTGAAGCCCGGCGACCTGATCGAACTCTATGTCGAGCGCTACGAGGACCGGGACGGCACCATCGTGCTGTCGCGCGAGAAGGCCCGCCGCGAGGAGGCCTGGACCAATCTGGAGAAGGCCTTCGAGGCGCAGCAGCGCGTGACCGGCAGCATCTACGGCCGGGTCAAGGGCGGCTTCACCGTCGATCTCGGTGGCGCCGTGGCGTTCCTGCCCGGCAGCCAGGTGGATATTCGCCCGGTGCGCGACGTCGGCCCGCTGATGGGCCAGCCGCAGCCGTTCCAGATCCTCAAGATGGACCGCGCCCGCGGCAACATCGTGGTCTCCCGCCGCGCCGTGCTGGAAGAGACCCGCGCCGAGCAGCGCAGCGAACTGATCCAGGGCCTCAAGGAAGGCATGATCCTGGACGGCGTGGTCAAGAACATCACCGATTACGGCGCCTTCGTCGATCTCGGCGGCGTCGACGGCCTGCTGCACGTCACCGATATCGCCTGGCGCCGCATCAACCACCCCAGCGAGGCACTGCAGATCGGCCAGCAGGTGAAGGTGCAGGTGATCCGCTTCAACAGCGAGACCCAGCGCATCAGCCTCGGCATGAAGCAGCTCGAGGCGGATCCGTGGGAAGGTGTGGCGGCGAAGTATCCGCCGGAAGCCAAGTTCTCCGGCCGGGTTACCAACATCACCGATTACGGCGCCTTCGTGGAGCTGGAGCCGGGTGTCGAGGGCCTGGTCCATGTCAGCGAAATGTCCTGGGTCAAGAAGAACCTCGCCCCCTCCAAGCTGGTCACGCCCGGTGCGGA
>DATJEA010000491.1:0-2969 GCA_035497095.1 Acetobacteraceae bacterium
CCGGGGGTGGCGCGCGCCGAGCTGATCAGCGCCCGCGTCGATCGCAGCCTCGGCGCGGTGGCCGCCAGCGCCGGTGCGCGCGGCCTCGCCGATGACCGCTTCGCCGCCTCGGCCAGCCGCTTCGCCCGCCAGGTGCCGCGCTCGCGGCCATACGCCGAAACCCTGCTGCTGCGGGCCGGGACGCTGCCGGATGGCGCGTCGGAGATCGGCGCGCTGTGCCGCAATGCCATCGCCACGCTGCGGGTGCTGCGCCAGGGCACCAGCGCCGACCTGATCGCGCCATGCGTCGACAGCTTCGCCAAGGCCGGCGGGCAGGATAATCTCGCCGAAGCCTTCGAGGCGGCGCAGCTTGCCCAGGGCACCGTCACCACCACGCAGATCGCCCAGGCCGCCGCCCGGCTCGCCGCCGACGCCCGCGACCCGAAGGTCGGCGCCGCGATCCGCGCGCGCGATACCAGCCTGCGCGACCTCGCGGCCCTCTACCGGCAGCGCGACGCCGCCACCGCCGCCGGCGAGACGCCGGAGCAGTTGAAAGCGCTCGACAGCGGCATTGCCGCCGCCGAGGCGAAATCCGCCGAGGCCGACAGCGCGGTGCAGGCGGCGGCGCCCGGCTTCGCGCAACTTGTGCAGTCGGTCGCTTCGGCCAAGCAGGTGCTGGCGGCACTCGGCCCTGGCGAGGCGCTGCTGCTCACCACGCTGCCGCAGCACCGCCGCGGCTGGAACTTCCTGCTGCGCGACGGCCGGATCACCGTGGCCGCGGTCGGCGCCGACACCAAACAGGTAGAGAAGCTGGTCAAGGACGTGCGCGCCAGCGTCGACAGCGGCAACACCTCCAAGCCCTATGCGGCGGGCGCGGCGTGGCAGCTCTACGAGGCGCTGTTCGGGGGCGTGCAACCGGCGCTCGACGGCGCCAAGGCGCTGCTGGTGGTGCCGGCCGACACGCTGCTGGAGCTGCCGTACGGCATCCTGGTCACGCAGAAACCGCCGGCCCCGCTCGGCCAGGCCGGCAACCACTATCTGATCGAGAGCTACCCGGTCACCCATCTGCCGGCCGCGGCCAGCCTGGTGGCGTTGCGCCGGGCCGGCACGTCGGCGGCGCCGCTGCCCTGGGCCGGGTTCGGCGCGCCGCTGCCGATGGCGGCCAGCTATGCCGCGCGCAGCTTCCCGGCCGCGCCCGCCTGCGGCCGGCTACTGGCCACGCTGCCGGCGCTGCCCGGCGCGGCGCTGGAACTGCGGCTGGCCGGGCAGATCATGGGGCCGGGCGCCGCCCAGCCGGTGCTTGGCACCGCGTTCACCGCCGACCGGCTGCTGCACACCGATCTGCGGCAGTATCGGGTGGTGCATTTCGCCACCCACGGCGTGCTGCCGTCCGACCTCTCCTGCCTGACCGAGCCGGTGATCATCGCCTCCACCGCGCCGAGCGGGCCGGACGCCTCGCAGGCGCTGATCGGTGCCAGCACGGTGCTGAAGCTGAACATGGACGCCAATCTGGTGCTGCTCTCGGCGTGCAACTCCGGCGGCGGCGCCGGCGCGGGCGAGAGCCTGTCCACGCTGGCGCGCGCGTTCTTCTTCGCTGGCGCCCGCGGGCTGATGCTGACCCACTGGTACATCAACGACATCGCCGCCGCCCGCATCGGCGCGGTGACGCTGCGCAACATGGAACAGGGCCAGGGCGCCGCCGAAGCGCTGCAACACGCGCAACTGGACCTGCTGCATATCCCCGAGGGCGCCCACCCGGCGCTGTGGGGCCCGTTCGCCCTGGTCGGCACCGCCGGCCAGCCGGGCGGCGCTGCGGGGAGCTGAAGCCCGGTGGGCCTCCGCCCGGATCGGCCGTGCTATATTCCCGACTTGGCCAGCGTATCGAAGGCCTTCAGGCGGGCGATCAGGGCCGGCATTTCGCGCAGCGGGATCATGTTGGGGCCGTCGCTGGGGGCGGCGTCGGGGTTTTCATGCGCCTCGATGAACACCGCGGCACAGCCGACCGCCAGCGCGGCGCGGGCCAGGATGGGGGCGAATTCGCGCTGGCCGCCGGAGGAGGCGCCCTGTCCGCCCGGCTGTTGCACCGAGTGGGTGGCGTCGAACACCACCGGGTAGCCGGTCTGCGCCATGATCGGCAGGGCGCGGAAGTCGCTGACCAGCGTGTTGTAGCCGAAGCTGGCGCCGCGCTCGGTGAGCAGGATGCTTGTGTTGCCGGTGCTGGCGATCTTGGCGGCGACGTGCTGCATGTCCCACGGGGCGAGGAACTGGCCCTTTTTGACGTTAATCGCGCGGCCGGTGCGGCCGGCGGCCAGCAGCAGGTCGGTCTGGCGGCAGAGGAAGGCGGGGATTTGCAGTACGTCGACCGCCTCGGCGGCGGGGGCGCACTGGCTGGCGTCGTGAACGTCGGTGAGCACCGGGCAGCCGTAGGTGGCGCGGACTTCGGCGAGGATGGCCAGGCCCTCGGCCATGCCGACGCCGCGAGCAGCGCTGGCGCTGGTGCGGTTGGCCTTGTCGAAGCTGGATTTGTAGATGAGGGGCACGCCCGCACTGGCGCACATCGCGACCAGGGCGGCGGCGGTGTCCAGCGCGTGGGCGCGGGATTCGATCTGGCAGGGGCCGGCGATCAGCGTGAAGGGGCGGGTGTTGCCGATGGTCAGCGGGCCGATTGTGACGTCTGGCATCGGTGACTCCTATTCATTCGCCTTGCAACATTGGCGGGGTGGAGATGCCGGCGTCTCCACCCCGCCAATGTGGCAAGGCGAACACGTTTTTTTGGTTCTTCTTTTTCCAAAAAAAGAACTGCTTGCTTAGACGAGACGCGCCTGCTTGACCGCCGCCGCGATGAAGCCCAACAAAAATGTCACGAGTTCTAAAATGTGCGGTTTATACACGTTATTTTTGACTTTGTAATATTCTTGGTAATTCAGGGACATTCTCTCATTTCACTGCATAGTCAATTACAAGGTTTGCATACTGACTCTAGATTTACA
>DATJEA010000492.1:0-9107 GCA_035497095.1 Acetobacteraceae bacterium
TTCGCCTTGCAACATTGGGCGGGCGGAGAGGGCGGAGTCTCCAACCCCCCAAGGCGCTGCGCGCCGTCACAAAGTCTTTGGCGCGGTCTTTGGCGCGAAGCGCCGTCATGAAGTTTTTTTGCTTCTTTTTGTTCACAAAAAGAAGATCTTGCTCACCGCCGCAGCCGAATCTCGAGCCCCGCCGCGATCCACGGCGCCTCCAGCGAGTCCAGATTGATCTGCCCCGCCGGATCGGCCTTGCGCGGCGCGGTGCGCAGTCCGGGCGCCCGGTCGCGCCGCCAGATGGTCAGCAGGCGGCTCAGTTCGGCCAGCGGTTCCTGCGAGTCGTCGACGCGGATGTTGAGGTCGGGGAAGTCTTCGGTGGTGGTCAGCAGCATCGCGGCCGATTGCTGGCCGCGCCGGTCGCCGCCGGCCGCCTGCCCGGCCTCCATGCCGCCGAGCAGCCGGGCCGGCAGGTTGTTCACCGGGCCGGCCAGGAAGGCGGCCAGCGTGTCGGCCAGCACGGCCTCGCCGGCCAGCATGTTGCCGGCGATGCTGACGCCGTTGGCCGCCACGTGACCGCACCACAGCACGCAGTTATCGCCGGTCCAGGCGGCGGTGCGGCCCTGGCAATCCACCGCATGCACCTGGCGCAGGCCGCGCCCGGCATCACTGGCGATCGCCCCGGCGATGGCCAGTTCGGGCGACAGGCCACGCGCCATGCCATCAAGCACGGCGGGGCCGAGATAGCGGTTGCTGATCGACTGGCTGGCCACCGCGCCGACGCCCGAGCGCAGGTGCGGAACGCTGGCGCCGACGGCGAAGTTGCAGGTGGCGACGGCGACCGCGAGGGCGCCGGTCTCAGGGTCATGGGTGACGATGGACCAGGTCATTGGCTTTCCTCAGGATAGCGAATGGCCATTCTATCACGGCTACGTGAAGCGAGGTAAAGCGGTTATGCCGCCATGGTGAGCCCGCGCACCGTATCGCGCCGCTCGATGGCCGCGACCTCGGCGATCAGCGCCTCGGCGCGCGCCGCACCGAGCAGCGGTGTAACCAGCCCGGCGAACTTGGTTTCCAGCCGGCCACCCTGGGCCGCGACGTCGGCGGCCGGGATGCCGGCGTCGTGGCTGGCGTGCACCGTGGTCTGGTCGTTGAGGCGGATATCCATCTCGGCGCGGGTGCTGGGCCAGCCGTGCTGGAAATCGACGGTGACGCGGTCGCGCAGCGCGGTCAGCGCCGGGTCGGTGGCGGTCGCGGCGGTGTAGACATCCAGCCGCCCGGTTTCCTGCCCGGCGAGCGCCATGGCGGCGGTCAGGCGCAGGCTGAACTTGGCCTCCAGCCCGGTGGTGGGTGCGGCGATGTTGCACACCCGGTCGGTGGTCTGGTCCACCCTGAGCGTGATGGCGGCGATCTGGTCGGGGGTGATCGCGTGGTCCAGCCGCAGCTTGCGCGCGGTCTCGATGCCGGCATGAGTGAGGTAGCAGGCGGCGTGATATTTGAACAGGTTGTGCCGGATATGCCAGCCGCCCTCGGGCTCCGCCAGCGCCGCATCGGGATGGAAATCCGGGCTATGCGAGGCGGCGAAGCCCTGGGCGCATTCCAGGCTGTCCGGCCTGGCGGTGAAGCCGCGCGCCGCCAGCCTCGCGGCCAGCAGGCCGTTATAGGCGGCGCGGCCGGCGTGCAGCGGCTTGCACATGGTGCCGAACATCGATTTCAGCCCGGCCGCCTGGGTGGCCGCGATGCCCAGCGCGTGCACCGTCTGCTGCTCGGACAGCCCGAGCAGATGGGCGCAGGCGGCCGCGGCGCCGAAACTGCCGATCGTGCCGGTGCTGTGGAAGCCGAGCGTGTCGTAATGCCCGGGCGCCACCAGCAGGCCGACCCGGCAGGCGGTCTCGTAGCCGGCGACGAAGGCGGCCAGCAGCGCCTCGCCGCTCGCGCCACGCTCCTCGGCCAGCGCCAGCACCGCCGGCAGCACCGCGACCGTGGGATGGCCGGGCATCGCGAGGTTCACGTCGTCATAATCCAGCGCATGCGCCGCGGTGCCGTTGAGCAGTGCGGCGGACAGCGCCGGCAGCCGCAGCGTGCTGCCGATCACGCCGCAGACCGGGTTGCCGCCCTGCTCGGCCAGCTCCGCGGTCAGGATGCGCACCAACTCGTCATCGGCGCCGGCCAGCGCGGTGCCCAGCGAGTCCAGGATGCATTGCCGGGCCAGCGCGCGGACCTCGCCGGGCAGGTCGGAAAAGCGGATCGCCAGGGCGCGCCGGGCGAGGGCACGGGTGACGCCGGGGGCAGCTTCGGTCATGGCTCAGGCTCCTTTGAACACCGGCTTGCGCTTTTCGTTGAAGGCGTTGACGCCCTCGCGACGGTCCTCGGTGGGCGGCAGGCGGTTATACGCCTCGATCTCGAACAGCAGCCCGCTGGCCAGGTCGAGCTGGGTGCCGACATTGACCGACTGCTTGATCTGGCGGACCGACAGCGGCGCATTGGCCGCAATGCGGGTGGCGGTCTCCAGCACCGCCGGCAGCAGCGCCTCCGGCTCGCAGACCCGGTTCAGCATGCCCCATTCCAGCCCCTGCTGGGCGGTGAACGGGCGGCCGGTCATCAGCACCTCCTTGGCGCGGCGGCTGCCGACGGCGCGCGGCATGGTCTGCGTGCCGCCGGCGCCGGGCATGATGCCGAGCGTCACCTCGGTGAGCGCGAAGCGGGCGGTGCTGGCGGCGTAGGCGAAATCGCAGCACAGCGTCATCTCGCAGCCGCCGCCATAGGCCGCGCCGTTGATCGCGCCGATGATCGGCACCGGGCAGGCCAGCATGGCGCGCACCTGACGCTCGAACACCAGATGCTGGGCCTGCCACTCGGCGTCGGTCATGCCCTGGCGCTGCTTGAGGTCGCCGCCGGCGCAGAACGCCTTGCTGCCGGCGCCGGTGAGGATGATGCAGCGAAACGCCGCCGGATCGGCGCACAGCGCGTCATACACGCCGAGCAGGTCGAGCCCCATCTGGGTGTTCATCGCGTTCGACACCTCGGGCCGGTTCAGCGTGATCTGCAGCACCTGCGGCGCCGGGGCGGCCAGCAGCAGCGTCTGGTAATCCCTGATCAGCTTGTCTGGCATGGCGGTGTGTCCGGGTTGGTTCGGTTGCAGCCAGACGCTACCGGCCGTAGGAATCAGCGTCAAACGCCCCCGTGCCGCGGGGCCGGGAGAGATGATGCCGCCGATCCGCTGGGCCGCCCTGCACACCACGCTGGCACACCGTTTCGCCGCGCGCGTGGCGGTGGTGGATGCAGGCGGCGAAATCAGCTACGCGGCGCTGTTCGCCCATGCCGCCGGGCTTGGCCGGGCGCTGCTGGCGGCCGGCGTGCGGCCCGGCGAAGCGGTGGCGACCTATCTGCGCAACGGCCGCGATGCGGTGGCCGCCGCCTATGGCACCCAGTTCGCCGGCGCCTGCGAGACGCCGCTCAACATCTCCTACACCGCGCAGGAATGCGCCGACGCGCTGCGCCTCGCCGGCTGCCGCCAGGTGGTCTGCGCCGCCCAGCATGCCGGGATGTTCGCCGCCCTCGGCTGCGTCGTGCATGTCATCGAGCGGATCGCGCCCTCAGCGCTGGAGCCGGCCGCCTTCCCGGCGGTGGACGCCGCCCTGCCCGGCCGGATCGGCTTCACCTCCGGCACCACCGGGCTGCCGAAGGCGATCGTCTGCCGGCAATCCACCCGCTTCCTGGCCAGCATGGTGCTGCAATCCAGCCTGCCCTGGCTGCCGGCAGCGGGCGAGCGGGTGCTGCTGATGACCCCGTTTGCGCACGGCGCCTCGCTGCAGAGCTTCGCCTGGCTCGACCAGGGCGGCGAGGTGGTGCTGCTGGACGGCGTGCAGCTCGACCGCGTCGAAGCGCTGCTCACCGAGGGCCGCATCGCCGCGCTGTTCGCCGCCCCGACCGTGCTGGCCAAGCTGGCCGCCGCCTTCCCCGGCCGCCAATTCGCCGGCGTGCGCACCGTGTTCACCGGCACCGCGCCGCTGCCAGCCTCGATCTACGCCGCCGCCCGGGCGATGTTCGGCCCGGTGCTGCGCCTGACCTACGGCAAGACCGAGGTGTTCAACCCGATCACCGTGCTGACGCCCGAGCAGACCGATCGCTATTACGCCGAAGGCCCGCCCGATGACGGCTCCTGCTGCGTCGGCTGGCCCGGCCCCGGCGTGGAACTGGCGATTGACGACAGCAAGGATGGCGAGGACGGCGAGATCCTGATCCGCGCCACCCACATGTCGGACGGCACGCTGATCGACGGCGAGATCACACCCTGGCGCGCCGACGGCTTCCACGCCACCGGCGATGTCGGCCGGATCGACGCCGAGGGCCGCCTGCACCTGATCGCCCGGCTGTCGGACGCGATGAAATCCGGCGGCTACAAAGTCTACCCGCAGGAGATCGAGCGCCTGCTCGCGCCCAACTGCGTGGTGCTCGGCCTGCCCTCCACCTATTGGGGCGAGATCATCGCGGTCGCCGCGGAAAACCCCGCTCCCGGCTGGGAAGCCGCCGCCCGCGCCGCCGTCGCCGGCCTGTCCCCGCACAAGCGCCCGCGCTTCTATTTCGCCGTCGACGCGCTGCCGCGCAACGGCCAGGGCAAGATCGTCCGCCGCCAGTTGCTCGCCCGCCTGCAAGCCGACTGGCGGCTGATCGACGGCCCCCGCCCCTCGCTGGCCCCCGCCTCACATGAGAGACTCACCTGATGCTGCATCGCCGCGAATTCGCCCCCGAGGCCAGACCGCCGCTCACCGGCCTGCGCGTGGTGGACCTGTCGCGCCTGGTGGCCGGCAACATGGTCAGCCTGCAACTGGCCGACCACGGCGCCGAGGTGATCAAGGTGGAAGACCCGGCCAAGGGCGACCCGCTGCGCGCCTGGCGGGTGGAAGGCCACTCGCTGCACTGGAAGGTCTACGCCCGCAACAAGAAAAGCCTGGCGCTGAACCTGCGCGACCCGGACGGCCTGGCGCTGCTCGCCGACCTGCTGACCACCGCCGACGTGCTGATCGAAAACTTCCGCCCCGGCACGCTGGAGGCGATGGGCCTGGCCCCCGCCACGCTGTGGGCCCGCACCCCCAAACTGATCATCCTGCGCATCTCCGGCTTCGGCCAGGACGGCCCGTACCGCCAGCGCCCCGGCTTCGGCACACTGGTCGAAGGCATGTCCGGGTTCGCCGCGATGAACGGGTTCGCCGACCGCGAGCCGGTGCTGCCGCCGCTGGCGCTGGCCGACATGGTCGCCGGCCTGTACGGCGCCTACGCCACCATGATCGCGCTGCGCGAGGTGGAACACGGGGGAAAAGGCCAGGTGATCGACCTGCCGCTGCTCGACCCGATCGTCTCGATCCTCGGCCCGCAGGCGGCCAGCTTCACCGTCTCCGGCCAGCGCCCGCCGCGCACCGGCAGCCGCTCGTCGACCACCAGCCCGCGCAACGTGTTCCGCACCCGCGACGGCCGCTATTTGTCGATCAGCGCCTCGATCCAGGCGATGGCCGAACGCCTGCTGCGCACCATCGGCCGCGCCGACATGCTGGACGACCCGCGCTTCGCCAGCAACACCGCCCGCGTCGCCAACGCCGAAGCCTGCGAGGCGCCGATCGCCGCCTTCATCGCCGAACGCGACCTGGACGACGTGCTGGCCATCTTCAACCAGGCCGAAATCACCGCCGCCCCGGTCTACGATATCGACCAGTTGATGGACGACCCGCACGTCATCGAGCGCGAAATCCTGCTCGATCTGCCAGACGCCGAACTCGGCCACGTCGCCATGCACACCGTGGTGCCGCGCCTGAGCGCCACCCCCGGCGCCATCCGCAGCGCGGCGCCGCGGCTGGGGGAGCATTCACTGGAGATATTGGCGGGGCTTGGGATCAACGAGGAACGGATCAAGCAGCTCCAAGCCAACAAGACAATCAAGCAAGGATAAGCAAGGTCTTCTTTTTGTGAACAAAAAGAAGCAAAAAAACTTTTTGTTCGTCTTGGAGACTCCGCGCTCTCCGCGTCACCACCGTTGCAAGGCGAACGAAGTTTTTTGCGCGCTTTTTTTCAAAAAAGCGCTGCTTCCCTTATGCCGGCAACGGCAACGTCACCGTCGCCCGCGCCCCGCCCTCCGGCCGATTGGCCAGCGTCACGTCCCCGCCATGCGCGCGCAGCACGTTGCGGGCGATCGGCAGGCCGAGTCCGGTGCCGCCGGTCTCGCGGTTGCGGCTGCCTTCCAGGCGCAGGAATGGCTGGAACACCTGGTCGAGCTGGTCGGCGGGGATGCCCGGCCCCTCGTCGTCCACCAGCACCGTCACCACCCGGCCGACCGGCGGCTTCAGCGTGACGTGTGCGCTGCGGCCGTAGTTCAGCGCGTTGTGCACCAGGTTGGTCAGCGCCCGTTTCAGCGCCACCGGCCGGGCGCGCACGATCAGTTGCTCCGGCCCGGCATAGGTCAGCAGCGCCTCCGCCTCGGGCCTGGCGTCCACCGTCTCGTCGAGCACGGTGCGGATCAGCGCGGTGAGGTTGACCGCCACCACCGCCTCGTCGCCGGCCACGTCGCGCCCGAACGCCAGCGTGGCGGACACCATCGAGGCCAGTTCGTCGAGGTCGACCAGCATCTTGGCCCGCTCTTCGTCGTCCTCCATGAATTCGGCGCGCAGTTTCAGCCGGGTGATCGGCGTGCGCAGATCATGCCCGATCGCCGACAGCATGAAGGTGCGGTCATCGACGAAGCGCCGGATGCGCGCCGCCATGGTGTTGAACGCGGCGGCCGCGGTGGCGACCTCCAGCGGCCCGGTCTCCGGCAGCGGCGGCGCGTTCACGTCGCGGCCCAGCGCATCGGCGGCCGCCGCCAGCGTCGCCACCGGGCGGATCAGCCGGCGCACCGCCCAGAAGGTCAGCCCGGCCGCCGCCGCGGTCATCGCCAGAAAGGCGATCAGGAAGGTGGTGGAATCCCACGGCCGCGGCTGCGGCATCGACGAGGTGATGTTCAGCCACCGCCCGCCGGGCAGTTGCAGCCCGATCACCAGCCGGCCAACCTCCGGCCCGCCGAGAAACACCTGATCATGCGGCCGCTGCGCCAGCGGCATCGGCACCAGCATCATATCGGCGCGCAACTGCCGCTCCAGCGGCGCCGCGGTCGGTTCGATGCGGTCGGCTGGCGGATCGTTCGCCAGATGTGCCGAAGAGTCGTTGCTGGTGTCGAACGCGTGTGCCACTTCGGCGCGCTGCTCGTATGGCGCCATCGCCACGGCGCGATACAGCGTGACCGTGCGCAGCGCGATATCATGCGCCTGGGCCAGCCGCTGCAGGTCCAGCCGGTCCATCGCGTGGATCACCAGGCCACCGGCCTGCACCACCATCAGCGCCATCACCAGCAGAATCGCGGTCTGCCCGGCCAGGCTGCGCGGCCACAGCCGGCGCACCGCCCGGCGCCACAGCGGCAGCGCCGCATCCGCCGGCCGCGTGTCAGCCGGGCCGTGTTCCATCGGGCTGGGGGTCACCGTCGGCGTCCCCCGCGCCGGTCAAACCCTGGTCACTTCCGCGGCCAGCACATAGCCGCCGCCGCGCACCGTCTTGATCAGTTGCGCATGCCGCCCGTCATCCTCCAGCTTGCGCCGCAGGCGGGAGATGGCGACGTCGATGGCGCGGTCGAACGGGCCGGCCTGGCGGCCGCGCAGCAGGTCCAGCAGCATGTCGCGGGTGAGCACCTTGTTGGCGCGATCGACCAGCGCCACCAGCAGGTCGTATTCGCCGCCGGTCAGCGGCACTTCCGCATTGTCCGGGTTGAGCAGCCGGCGCCTGGTCGGCTCCAGCGTCCAGCCGGCGAAATGCAGGCCGCGAATCGGCTTGTCCTCGGGCTTCTCGCTCGGTTCGGCCACCCGGCGCAGCACGGCGCGGATGCGGGCCAGCAGCTCGCGCGGGTTGAACGGCTTCGACAGATAGTCGTCGGCGCCCAGTTCCAGGCCGATGATGCGGTCGGTTTCCTCGCCGAGTGCGGTCAGCATGACGATCGGCACGCTGGACTGGCTGCGCAGCCAGCGGGCAAAATCCAGCCCGCCCTCGCCCGGCAGCATCAGGTCGAGCACGACCAGCTGGAAATGGCCGTTCGGCCAGACACGCCGCGCCTCCCGCGCATCGCGCGCGGTGGTGACGCGGAAATGCTGCCGTTCCAGGAACTTGGCCAACAGATCGCGAATCTCGCGATCGTCGTCGATCACCAGGATATGCGGCGGCGGGGGTGAGGGATTCTGCTCCATGCTGTTACAATAGCCCAGGCGCTCCAGTTTGGGCAGCGGCCTTTTGCACTATGTTGCAATTTAGTAAAAATTGTCACCGATAGCGGAAGCAGCGCGATCGCCGCTGCCGGGCAGCGCGGTGTACTGGCCGGCGGGCTGTTCGTCGTCCGCATCATGCCACGCGCCAGCCTGCGATTGCGCCGGATAGGCTCGGTCGGCGGTCGCATCCGAGGTCGCCTGATGAAGATAGATGCCGCTCACGAGGCAATGCAGGCGTTTGGACCGAACCGGGACATCGACTATGATCGTTTCGGCGAGGAAGGGCTGGCCAGGCTCGCGGTAAGCATGACGCCAGCTCCGCCCGTGAGGTCGCAGAATTCTATCATTGGAGCTGCTGCAATGCCTTCGCTCGATCTGGATCTCGATGGTTGCCTCTCGGCGGCGAGCCTGGACCGCCCTCAGCGTGTGGTCGAGCCTTATGCTTGGATCGAGCATATCCCCTTTGCGTTCTGGCTGATCGATGCCCTGCGCCCGAAGACATTCGTCGAATTGGGAACCCACACCGGCAACAGCTTCTTCGCATTTTGCCAAGCCGCGGCGGCATATCAACCGACCATGCAGCTGACCGCAATCGACACCTGGCAGGGCGACGAGCACGCGGGCCGCTACGATAACAGCGTTTACGAGGATGTCCGCCGATATTGCGACGCCACCTATCCCACGACCGCAAAATTGCTGCGCGACACCTTTGCAAACGCCCGAGCCGAGTTCGAAGCCGGTTCGATCGATGTACTGCATATCGATGGGTTGCATACGTACGAGGCCGTAAAAGACGACTTCATGACTTGGCAGGACACGGTCTCCGCGTGCGGGGTCGTGCTGTTTCAC
>DATJEA010000493.1:0-4741 GCA_035497095.1 Acetobacteraceae bacterium
CGGCGCTGGAGCTGCTGCCGCGCATCACCCGCGCGCAATCGATGGACGTGCTGTCCAGCCAGGCCAATCTCGCCGGCTATCGCGCGGTGGTGGAATCGGCCGCAGCATTCGAGCGCGGCTTCCCCATGATGATGACTGCCGCCGGCACCGTGCCGCCGGCCCGGGTGTTCGTGATCGGCGCCGGGGTGGCCGGGTTGCAGGCGATCGCCACCGCGCGCCGGCTGGGCGCCATCGTCTCGGCGACCGACGTGCGGCCGGCGGCCAAGGACGAAATCCGTTCGCTCGGCGCCACTTTCGTCGGCGTCGAGGACGAGGAGACCGCCAGGCAGACCGGCGCCTATGCCGGCCAGATGAGCGACGCCTTCCGCAAGAAGCAGGCCGAACTGATGGCCACCACCGTCGCCAAGCACGACATCGTGATCTGCACCGCGCTGGTGATGGGCGGCCGCGCGCCGGTGATCGTCACCGCCGAGATGGTCGACGCGATGAAGCCGGGCAGCGTGGTGGTGGATATCGCCGCCGATGGCGGTGGCAACTGTGCCGCCACCGAGCCGGGCAGCGCCATCACCACGGCCGGCGGTGTGAAGGTGCTGGGCTGGCGCAACTGGCCTGGCCGTATCCCGGTCGCGGCCAGCAGCCTGTATGCCCGCAACCTGATGACCTTCCTCACCACATTCTGGGACAAGGATGCCAAGGCGCCGAGGCTCCCGGAGGACGATGATATCGTGAAGGGCGCGATGCTGACCCGCGGCGGCGCCGTGGTGCATCCGCGTTTCCTGCACTCCCAGCCGGGCTGAAACGGAGACCGCGATGACCCCCGAGCAACTGGCCAGCCAGGCGCAACAACTCGCCGATAACCTGCACCAATTCGCCACCGCCGCGGGGCCGGTGGCCGAGGCGGTGCAGCCGTTCGTGTTCCTGCTGGCGATCTTCCTGATGGCCTGCTTCGTCGGCTACTACGTGGTCTGGAACGTGACGCCGGCGCTCCATTCGCCGCTGATGGCGGTGACCAACGCGATCTCCTCGGTGATCGTGGTCGGCGCCATCCTGGCCACCGGCATGGCCGAGAACGGCTGGGCGATGGCGTTCGGCTTCATCGCGGTGACCTTGGCCAGCGTGAACATCTTCGGCGGCTTCCTGGTCACCCAGCGCATGCTGTCGATGTTCAAGAAAAAGCAGAAGTGAGGGCGCGCCGATGTCTGCCAGCCTGACCGCCGTCCTCTACCTGGTCGCCGCCGTATTATTCATCCTGGCACTGCGCGGCCTGTCGCATCCGGAAACCTCGCGCCGCGGCAACCAGCTCGGCATGGCCGGCATGGCGATCGCGGTGCTCGCCACGCTGGCGCATCACGGCATGTCGCCGGCCGGCTTCGGGCTGATCGCGCTGGCCATCGTGATCGGCGGCAGCATCGGCACCGTGGTGGCCAGGCGCATCCAGATGACCGCGCTGCCGCAACTGATCGCGGCCTTCCATTCGCTGGTCGGCCTGGCCGCGGTGTTCGTCGCCGCCGCGGCGCTGAATGCGCCGGAATCGTTCGGCATCGGCACCCCCGGCCATGTCCACCCGGAGAGCCTGATCGAGATGTCGCTCGGCCTGGCGATCGGCGGCATCACCTTCTCCGGCTCGCTGATCGCCTTCGCCAAGCTGCAGGGGCTGATGAAGGGCAACCCGGTCAGCTTCCCCTACCAGCACAAGCTCAATCTCGGGCTCGGCATCCTGCTGGTGGTGCTGATCGCGGTGTTCTTCGCCACCGGCGCGCAGACGGTGTTCTGGCTGATCGCCATCCTGGCCATCGCCCTGGGCTTTCTGCTGATCATCCCGATCGGCGGCGCCGACATGCCGGTGGTGATCTCGATGCTGAACAGCTACTCGGGGTGGGCTGCCTGCGGCATCGGTTTCACCATCCAGAACCTGGCGCTGATCATCACCGGCGCGCTGGTCGGCTCGTCGGGCGCGATCCTGTCCTACATCATGTGCAAGGGCATGAACCGCAGCATCATCAACGTGCTGCTCGGCGGTTTCGGCTCGGAGACCGGCGGCCCGGCGGCGGCCGGCGGCGGTGGCGACCGCACGGTGAAGTCGGGTGCCGCCGATGATGCGGCGTTCATCATGAAGAATGCGTCGAAGGTCATCATCGTCCCCGGCTACGGCATGGCGGTGGCCCAGGCGCAGCACGCGCTGCGCGAGATGGCCGACACGCTGAAGGCCGAGGGCGTCGAGGTGAAATACGCTATCCACCCGGTCGCCGGCCGCATGCCCGGCCACATGAACGTGCTGCTCGCCGAGGCCAACGTGCCGTATGACGAGGTGTTCGAGCTGGAGGAGATCAACAACGAGTTCGCCACCGCCGACGTGGTCTACGTGATCGGCGCCAACGACGTCACCAATCCGGCCGCCAAGACCGACAAGGCCTCGCCGATCTACGGCATGCCCATCCTGGAGGTGGAGAAGGCCGGCACGGTGCTGTTCGTCAAGCGCTCGATGGCGGCCGGCTATGCCGGCGTCGACAACGAATTGTTCTTCCGCCCGAACACCATGATGCTGTTCGGCGACGCCAAGAAGATGACCGAGGAGATCGTCCAGGCGCTCAGCCACTGAGCGCAACTTCTAGCGCCAATGGCGGTGCCAGCCGCGATGGTAATAGCCGTAGCCGCCGCCGACATAGACGCCCGGCAGTGGCGCATAGGCATAGCCGCCGGGGGCATAATAGCCGCCGTCGTAATAGCCGCCGACCGGATAGGCGACGCAGCCGGACAGTCCGAGCAGGCCGATCGCCAGCGCCAGCGAGGCCAGCAGCCGCGTATGGCCACGAGATTGGGTGTTCATCAAGCGCTCCTGTTGCTGCCGACGCGGGCCGCGACGCCGCTGCCCGCGCCCGCCCGCACAGATGGTCGGCCATTGCGGCAACACCATGATGCCGCGATGGCGAAACCGGCCGGCTAGCGGCTGTTCGAGCCGACCCCGACGGCGTTGAACAGCACCACATCATTATGAAAATAGATCCCCGGCGCCCGCGCCTCGCTCGCCCCGCCGGCCGGCATTGGCGCCGCGTCGCAGGCGGACAGGCCGAGCAGCACCGCCAGCAGCAGCCCGGCGCCGGCCAGGCCGCGCAGGCTTCGGTCATTGCGGCCGGATGTGGTCATGCGATCATCCCTGGTCACGGCGCCCGGCCGATCCGCCGGTAGCCTGCCATAGCCCGAGCCGCCGGCGCGGCGGAAGCCGGCATGCCGCAGATGGCCATCATTTCATCCGCCGCGCCGCCGCCGCCCCGCGCCGGGCACCGCGGCACCGCTGTTTCGCCACGATCATTTGCCCATATAGCCGAATGCCGCGCTCCGGGCGGCGTTTCGAGAGAGGATCTCCACGATGCGCCACACTACGCCCTGGTTCCGCTTCGTCGCCACCACCGCCAGCGGCGCGATGCTGCTGTCGCCGACGCTGGCCGCGGCGCAGACCCAGTTCAACGCGCCGCAATACCAAACCCAGGCGCCCGCCGCCCAACCCAGCCCCGCCCAGCCCAACCCGCAGCAGGTGGAAGACCCCCCGGCCCTGGTCGGGCGCGTCGCCAATATCGCCGGCACCGTCTCGTTCCACACCGACGACCAGACCGAATGGGTGCCGGCGACGCTGAACTACCCGGTCACCTCCGGCGGCACGTTCTGGACCGAACCCGGCGCCCATGCCGAACTGGAGGTCGGCGTCAGCCGGCTGGTGCTCGACCAGTCCACCGAACTCGGCATCGACACGCTGACCGAGCAGAGCACCGTGCTCACCCTCGATCAGGGCGGCGTGTTCCTGTGGGTGCGCGACATGGCGCCGGGCGATACCACTGTGGTGCGCACCCCGCGCGGCCAGCTCACCATCGCCCAGCCCGGCCATTACGTGGTGCTGGCGGGCGACACCGATCACCCGACCCAGATCACCGTGCTGGACGGCGCCGGCCAACTCGACGGCGCTGGTGCCACCACCCAATTGCAGGCCGGGCAGACCGTCAGCATCACCGGCGCCGATCCGTATCAGATCGCGGTCGGCCCGCAGCAGGTGCCGCAATTCGCCGCCGCCGAGATGGCGCGCGAGCACCCACCGGCGCTCGCCGCCGCCGCCGCGCCGCCACCGGTGGTGCTGCAGATGACCGGCGGCGACGCGCTGGTCGGCGTCGGCGAGTGGCAGGCCTCGCCGGACTATGGCCGGGTCTGGTATCCGCCGGTGCAGAACGACTGGGTGCCATATCGCGACGGCCACTGGGCCTATGTCGCGCCCTGGGGCTGGACCTGGATCGATAATGCCTCCTGGGGCTTCGCGCCATTCCATTACGGCCGCTGGGTGCAGATCGGGCCGCGCTGGGGCTGGATCGCCGAGCAGCCGGGGGTGCGGGTGGTGCAGCGCCCGGTCTACGCGCCGGCGCTGGTCACCTTCATCGGCGTCGCTGCCGGGGTGGCCGCCGGCGCCGCGTTCGCCCATTCGGTCGGCTGGATTCCGCTCGGCCCGCGCGAGATCTATCGCCCGCCATATCGCCACAGCGACAACTACCTGCGCAACGTCAACGTCTACAATGTGCGCAACGTGACCAATTATCGCGTCACCCAGAACAACGTATTCATCAACCGCCGCGCCGCGACGATGGTGCCGCGTGACGTCATGCTGCGCTCGGAGCGCGTCGCCACGCATCACCAGGCGGTGCCGCAGCAAGTGCTGGCGCAGGCCCGCCCGATCGCCGGCCGGCCGGTGGCGCCGACCCGC
>DATJEA010000494.1:0-4180 GCA_035497095.1 Acetobacteraceae bacterium
TCCGCCGCTTCACGTCATCCGTGAACGCGCCGCTGGTCATCGATTCCACCGAGACGCCGGTGATCGAGGCGGCGTTGAAGCTGCATGGCGGCAAGCCGATCATCAACTCGATCAACTTCGAGGACGGCGAGAAGGCCGCCAACGACCGCCTGATCCTCGCCCGCCGCTTCGGCGCCGCCGTCATCGCGCTGACCATCGACGAAAAAGGCATGGCCAAATCCGCCGAGGACAAGCTCGCCGTCGCCACCCGCCTGGTCGAATTCGCCTGCACCAGACACGGCCTGCCGCAATCCGACCTGCTGATCGACCCGCTGACCTTCACCATCGCCACCGGCAACGAGGACGACCGCAAGCTGGCGGCCTGGACGCTGGAAGGCATCAAGCTGATCCGCGACCGCTTCCCCGACATCCAGATCATCCTCGGCCTGTCCAATGTCAGCTTCGGCCTCAACCCGGCCGCCCGCGCGGTGCTGAACTCGGTGTTCCTCGACCACGCGGTGCGCGCCGGCATGTCGGGCGCCATCGTCCACGTCTCCAAGATCCGCCCGCTGCACCTGATCGCCGCCGAGGAAGTGCAGGTCTGCGAAGACCTGATCTTCGACCGCCGCCGCGACGGCTACGACCCGCTGCAGAAGCTGCTGGAGATCTTCGCCGACCGCAAACTCGCCGACGCGGTCAAGAAAACCCGCGCCGACACCGTCGAGGGCCGCCTCAAGGACCGCATCGTCGACGGTGACCGCAAGGGCCTCACCGACGAGCTGGACGAGGCGCTCAAGACCCATGCGCCGCTCGACATCATCAACGGCATCCTGCTCGACGGCATGAAGGTGGTCGGCGAGCTGTTCGGCGCCGGCAAGATGCAGCTCCCCTTCGTGCTGCAATCCGCCGAGACCATGAAGGCAGCGGTCGCCTATCTGGAACCGATGATGGAGCGCGTCGAGGGCCAGCAGAAAGGCACCATCGTGCTCGCCACCGTGAAGGGCGACGTGCACGACATCGGCAAGAACCTGGTCGACATCATCCTCACCAATAACGGCTACCGCGTGGTCAATCTCGGCATCAAGGTGCCGCTCGCCGACATGGTCGCCGCGGTCCGCGAGCACAACGCGCACGCCATCGGCATGTCCGGCCTGCTGGTCAAATCCACCGTGGTGATGCGCGAGAACCTCGAAGAGATGACGCGCCAGGGCATCAACATCCCGGTGATGCTCGGCGGCGCCGCGCTGACCCGCAACTATGTCGAGGATACCTGCGTCGAATCCTACGCCTGCGGCCGTGTCGCCTATGCCCGCGACGCGTTCGACGGCCTCGGCCTGATGGACAAGGTCACCGGCAACGGCTTCGATGACTACCTCGCCGCGGTCCAGGCCAAGCGCAGCGGCAAGGCGCGCAACACCGCCCGCACCCTCGGCCAGGCCGACGCCCGCGCCTTCGCGCCGGTCGACCTCGCCGTGGTGCAGCAGCGCCGCCACCGCCTCACCCGCGACGTGCCGGTGATCACGCCGCCCTTCTGGGGCCCGCGCGTCATCGAGGCCTCGCCGAAGGCCATCGTGCCGTTCCTCAACGAACGCAGCCTGTACCAGTTCCAGTGGGGCTTCCGCAAACAGGGCCGCTCGCTCGACGATTTCCTCGGCTGGGCGCGCCAGGAACTGCGCCCGGTGATGCGCCGCATGCTCGGCATCTGCGAGGCCGAGGGCATCCTCAAGCCGCAGGCGATCTACGGCTACTGGAAGGCCGCCGGCCAGGGCAATGAGCTGATCGTGTTCGAGCCGGACGGCACCACCGAGCTGTTCCGCATCAACCTGCCGCGCCAGCCGAAAGCCGACGGCGAATGCATCGCCGACTTCTTCCGCGATGTCGACGACGCGGAACGCGACGTGATCGGCATGCAGGTGGTCACCATGGGCGAGAAGGCCAGCGTCACCACCCACGCCTGGTTCGCCGACAACCGCTACCAGGACTACCTGTATCTGCACGGCCTGTCGGTCGAGATGGCCGAGGCGATGGCCGAATACACCCATAAGCGCATCCGCGCCGAACTCGGCTTCGCCGCCGAGGACGACCGCGACATGGAGAAGATGCTGCAACAGAACTACCGCGGCAGCCGCTACTCGTTCGGCTACCCGGCCTGCCCGAAACTGGAAGACCAGGAACCGCTGATCCGCCTGCTCGACGCCGAGCGCATCGGCGTCTCGCTGTCCGACGAATGGCAGCTCCACCCGGAACAATCCACCAGCGCGATCGTCATCCTCAACCCGAACGCCAAGTATTTTTCGGTGTAGCACCGGGCTCGCCATATCCCCGACCGGCGGCGGGAAGACTTATGGCGCGCCCACGATCGGGGCAAAGATCGCGGGCCGCTGCGCATGGTGTCGGCTTGGGCCAGCCGCCAGCGCCTCGTGCTCGGCCAGCGGGCATGCGATGCCATTCCGTTGCTGCTCGAACGCCTGGCGCTCACCGGGGCACCGGGCGCCATCGACGCCATGGCAACCAGAGCAAGATTGCCCCGGCCATGCGTGAGGCGGCCCTGGCCGGACAGTTCGCGCAGCGCCAGTTGCGGCGGCGTACCCGGCTACGGCGCGTTGTTGACCACGGTGGTGTCCGCTACCGGCGCGAACAGCACGGTGCCGCCGGGGCCGCTGATCGCCAGGTGCAGGCCCTCCGACACGAGGCTGCCCAGCGCCGCGTGCGGCAGCGCGATGATGACCGTCGTCGCGGTGCCGCCGCCGGGCAGCGCGCCGCGGAAGCTCGCACCACATCGCCGGGGAAGCCGCGATCGGTGAAGGTCGCGGTGCTCTGGCCCGATGCGTCGTCGAACAGCGAACTGGCATCGCCAACCCGCCAGGACTCCGCGTAGGGGCCGTACAGCGTGCCGTCGGCCAGCTTGAAGTCGTTGCCCTGGCCGGCGTCCTCGCCCTGCGCCCCGCCCACCGTGTTCGGCGAGCCGAGCGGGATGCCGACATACACTTCGAACTGCGACGGGTAGGCGGTCACCCGCATGAACTCGCCGCTGTTCCAGCGCACCGCCCATTCGGTGCTGTCCACCCAGTCCGGCCTGCCGCCATGCAGCTTGAGGGCGGCTTCGCATGGCGACCGAGTTTGCCGAGATGAAAGTCAGGCTCCGGCTCGACGATCATGCGCCGGCGCTGAACCTGCGGCCGAGCTGGAATATCCCGCCCACTTGGCGGCACCGACGACATCGCCGCCTGGTTCATCGACACCGACTGCAACGAAGAAAGCTTCTTCGCCCGCAACGCCTGCTTCCGCGGTGCCAACGACCCCTGCAAGGCCCTCAAAACCACCCTGAAAGCCGAAATCGACGAAGGAGCCTGGCAAAGCCGCTACCGCCACACCTCCCGCCCCTTCCCCAAACCCACCACCGATCACGCAGAGATCAACAACAAGAAAGGATTCACATGGAGGCGGAGAGACGAAGCGGCAAAGAGAACGCACTCCCCCTCCACTCCCTTCTCCCCGCCTCCCCGCCTCCATGCGAATCTCCTTCTCGGTACCCCCCGAACGCCAGCAGCCCGCGTCCTGTTTCCCTTGCAGCGAATCCCGAATGTCACTATAACTAACACCAATGGACCCGCTCACCCCCGCCTCCGCGCTCGGCCAACGCTACCTCCCGCATATCAACGATATCTGCGCCCGCATCGCCGAAGTCGCCGCCCGCCATCGTCCGCTATCGGCGCTGTTGCTGCTGCTCTGGGTCCGCCTGCGCCGAACCCTGCTCCGTCTCGACCGTCTCGCCACACGCTGGCAGCACAACCGCCTGCGCCCCTCCCGCCGCCGCCTCCGCCCGCCGGCCCCGCCGCGCGAAATCCATCCTGCCGAGGCCTGGCGCGCCCGCCGCACCCCGCGCGGCCATGCCTGGCTGATCCGCCTGCATCAGCCGCTGGCGCAATACGCCCCGCGTATCGAAATCCTGCTGCACGATCCCGACATCGCCGCCCTCTGCGCCGCCGCCCCGCAGGCCGCGAAACTGCTGCGCCCGCTCTGCCGCATGTTCGGCCTCACCCCGCCGCCCTATCTGGCCCGCCCCGCCGCGCCGCGCAAACCCAGGCCGCCAAAACCCAAGCCACCAAAACCCCAACCCTTCGCCGAACATTCGCCCTCCATCTGGCCGTTCGTCCCGCACCGCCTGCGCCTGCGCGTCCCCGGCCTGCGCCGCCCGAAG
>DATJEA010000495.1:0-1667 GCA_035497095.1 Acetobacteraceae bacterium
GCTGGCGCTGCGGCTGGCCGCGCACCGAGGCCAGCGAGACCGCGCCGGCGATCGCGGTGCCGGCCAGATGCGGCGCCGCCGGCACCTCCGGCTGGCCGAGCGGCGCCATTGAGCCGGTGCTCCAGAACGCCGCGACACAGGCCCAGGCTTCCGGCGTGCCGAAGCGTGCTTCCTCGGCGCTGGAGGCGGCCGAGCTCTGGGTGCGCCGGCCGACCGACGAGAACCGCCGCGCCGCCTTCGCCCGCGCCGAGGAAGCACGCTTCGGCACGCCGTAAGCCTGGGCCTGCGTCGCGGCGTTCTGGAGCACCGGCTCGATGGCGCCGCTCGGCCAGCCGGAGGTGCCGGCGGCGCCGCATCTGGCCGGCACCGCGATCGCCGGCGCGGTCTCGCTGGCCTCGGTGCGCGGCCAGCCGCAGCGCCAGCCGCAGCGCCTCACGCGCTTCCTGGAAAGCGCGCGCGATATCTCCGCCGGCGGCACCGGCCGGCTGCCGCCAGAACAAGCCTGATGGGGGAACCAGCCTGATGGGCCAGCCCGCCGCACGCCTGACCGATATGCATGTCTGCCCGATGTTCACCGGGCCGGTGCCGCATGTCGGCGGGCCGATCGTCGGCCCCGGCTGCCCGACGGTGCTGATCGGCATGCTGCCGGCGGCGCGGATTTCTGATATGCTGGTCTGCGTCGGCCCGCCGGATGTGATCATCATGGGCGCGCCCACGGTGCTGATCGGCGGCATGCCGGCCGCCCGGATGGGCGATTCGACCGCGCATGGCGGAACGATCGTGCTCGGGTGTTTTACCGTTCTGATAGGCTGAGACGATGGCGTTGACCCTCTCCGTATTGCGTTGCCCCGATGCGGTGCCGCCGGAAACCCGCACCGTCACCGGCGGCGAGTTCAGCATCGGCCGCGGGCCGGACAATCAATGGACGCTGGCCGACCCGGACAAGTTCCTGTCCAAGCGGCATTGCGTGCTGGCGTTCCGTTCCGGCGGCTGGCAGCTGGCCGATGTCAGCACCAACGGCACCTTCCTCAACCGCGACACCGACCCGGTCGGCGCCACCCCGCGCGACCTGCGCGACGGCGACCGGCTGCGGCTCGGCAATTACGAGATCGAGATCCGCGTCAACCAGGAGGAAGCCGGCTGGAGCGGCGGCCAGGTCGGCGGCGGCCATGCGGCGCCGGGTGATGGTGGCCAGATCGGGGGCGGCCAGATTGGCGGCGGTTTCGCCGATCCGTTCGGCGATGACCCGTTCGCGCCGCCAGCCAACCGCGGCGGCGCCGGCGGCGGATTTGGCGCCGGTGGCGGCTTCGGCAAGGACCCGCTGATCGAACCCGGCGGCTTCGGCGGCCTCGGCCAGCAGGGCGTCGCGCTGCCGCCGGATTTCGACCCGCTGGGCGCGGATTTCGAGCAGGGCTTCGCCGCGCCGACCCAGTCCGACCACAGTTCGCCGCTGGAGCAGGCCTTCCACGTGCCGACCCCCTCGGCCGCGCCAGGGCTGCCGCCGGATCTGGATGACTGGGATCTGGACCTGACCCCGAAGCCGCCGAGCTCACCGCCGCCGCCCGCCACGCCGTTCGCGCCGCCGCCGGCTGCGGCACCGCAGGCCGCGCCGCCACCGCCGGTCCCGCCACCGCCAGCCCCACCACCGCCGGCTCCTCCGGCCGATC
>DATJEA010000496.1:0-3745 GCA_035497095.1 Acetobacteraceae bacterium
GCAGATCGCGGCTGTAGCACGATGGCGCTGGGGCCCGATGCAACCGGCGCCATTCAGCACGCAGCGCTTCGACGGGCAGGCCGTCGAGGCTGCGGAGGCGGCGGGTCAGATCGGCTGGGGGCAGGCGCTGGCCTGCCCCCCGTGCTGCAGACATCGCCCTGCCCTTCAACCCGCGTCGAGCCGATAGGCTTTGCGACCCTGCTGCTCGCTGAGCTGCACCGCGAAGCCCCGGTGCCGCAGCCCGGTCAGTGCGGCCCGGGCAGTATGAGCTTGCCAGCCGGTCAGGCCGACCAGTTCCGCCAGGGTCGCCCCGGTACTGCCAGACACTGCGGACAACACCTGGCCCAGCTTGCCGCCGGGGTGGACCGGCTGCGCCGCCGCGGCGGCCGAGGTCTGGTCGGGCGTCGGCCGCTCTGCACCATCTGCATCAGCGGTGATCGAAGCTGCACCAGATGGCCGCCGCTTGCGCGGAAGCGCCGCCCCCGGCTCCGGTGCGAGATGCTGCGGCGGCACCGCGGCGGGGGGCTGGGCGGGGATCTGGACCGCTGCCAACCCAGCTTCGGTCAGACGCAGGCCGATCCGCTGGTCATCGGCATCGCGCCGCCAGCACAGCGCATCGTCGACGACCGGCGCCTCCTCGGCCAGCCCGGCCTTCACCAGCGCCGCGAGCAGCTTGGTTTGTCCGCCGCCGCGCAGCCGCAGCGTGCTGGGCAGCGGCAGTAGCATGTGATCCGCACGCTGTGCCGCGGTGCTCAACACCAGCAGCTGGGCGACCGACAGCATCTTGCCGGTGGCCGGGCCGGCTGCGGTGATGGTCGTGGCGGTGGTGGTGGCGGTCGGAACGGCCTTGTTCGTTTTGGTCGGCTTGATCTGGGTGGGCATTGGTTGGGTCCTCGGTGGCCGCCGCCCGATGCGGCGCTGCCACCACCCAAAGCCCGGGCTGCGCCGGGCTGCCGGCGGGGGTCTCAGTCATCCCCCCCCGGCCGGCACAGCAATGCTTGCCGTGCCGGCGAAGTCGAGCCGAATATCGAACCAGTGCCGCAGCTTTCTGCTCGCCGCCCGGCACTACGCCGACCACGGCTCGACTATCCCGTGCGTTGGCTCATCATTGCCGTGGCTACCGGCCCTCCGCGGCGCCCGGCGCTGCTGTCGGATCTGCCGCGCGGTGCCGGTTCAGCGCACCCGGGCGCCGGGTCGGGTTCGGCCGCACCGGCACCCGGCGCACGGCGATCCGCTGCGATAGCCAGCCCAGCGCCTGCGAGGTGCTGTCCACCTGGTCGTCATGCGTGCCGCTGGGGAACGCCAGCAACTCTGACACATAGCTGGCCAGCCACGGCGCCTCGCGCGGCAGCAGCACCTGCCCCGCCTCGAACTTCGGCGCTTGCGCCAGCAGCCGCGCCGCCTTGTCGAGCCGCGGCCGCCAGCCGATCGGTTGAATCCGGCTGCTCTGCCGCATCTCCTGCAGCAGCGCCCGGCCGATATCGGTATCCTCGATCAGCGTCGCGTCGGCCTGATGGCTGAGCGTGGTCGCCTCGATCCGCCGCCGCAGGTCCGGCACCTGAAAGCGCCCCCGCACCACGTCGAGCAGAAAGATGTCGCTGCCCTTCAGCCCCCACACGGTGCCGACCGAGTAGTCGCTGGCCTCGCTCAAGCTCGACGCCGTGTCCCAACTGACCATCACCAGATCGAGCGCCGCTGGCCGGGTATCGTAATAGCGCAGCCATTCGCGGCGGATGGCATTGCCCTCAGCCGGGACCGGGTCTTGCTGATATTGTGCCGCAAATCCCATGCTGCCGAGGGTGCGCTGTAGCTGATTCAGCACGCCCTGGTCCTCGCGCATCGGATCGATCACCTCCCCGGGACGGCGGTGGTAGACATCGCCAGGCTGTGGGCCCAGCCGATAGCATCGATCTTCAGATTCAATCGCCGGAATTTTGGCCAGCTCCCACGCCTCCTGGCCAAGCACATGGCCAATCAGATCGTCCTGATGCAGGCGCTGCATGACGATCACGATCGCGCCGCGCATCTTGTTGTTCAGCCGGGTGGACAGTGTGTTGTCGTAGAACAATTTGACCTTATTGCGCTCGGCGGCCGATGCTGCCGCCTGCGCCTTGATCGGGTCGTCGACGATGATCAAATCGGCGCCACGACCGAGAACCGAGCCGCCGACCGACCCGGCATAGCGGACGCCACGCCGGGTGGTGTTGATCTCAGTCTGGGTCGCACTGGTGATTCGGAAGGCGGGGAACAGCTCCCGATACCAGTCACTCTCCACGATGGTGCGGAACGCCGCCGCGTGCAGCTTGGCCAGATCTTCCGCATAGCTGATGGTGAGCACCTTCAGACTGGGGTCGTGGCCCATTGCCCACGCGGTGTAGGCGACGGTGACGCAGATCGACTTGAGATGGCGCGGCGGGATGGCGATGGCGAGGCGGCGAACCTCACCATCGGCCACCCGACCGAGCTGCCAACCGATATGCCGGATATGCCAGTTGGCATGGAATGCCCGGTCCGGTTCGATGGTGGCGAAGCATTTGGCGGTGAAGGACGGCAGGTCCTGGCGCAGCAGCGCCCGCAATACGGCTCGGCGATCACTCATGATCGCCTCCTCGGGTGAAGCGCTGCGTGAATGCCGCCAAGATTGCGTCGTCCGTCAACTCCGCGTCCGCATCCGCATCCTCCTCTTGCGGCGCGGGTGGCGACGCGGCCACCGGCGCGAGACCGGTTGCTGCAAGATCGATGCCCTGCTGCGAAGCAAGCTTCCACATCAGATCAACGATCATCGTCGCAGATTTGACGTCGCCGCTGATTGCCTTGGCGGCGACCGCCTTGATCAGCAGTCGACCTTTTGTAACACGAATTGACTTGCCGTTCTCCTTGACGGTGACCTTGCTGAGCAGTTCGTCTTCGATCTCATTGTGCAGGGTGCGTGACTTTTTCGGCCGGCCAGCCGGATTACCCGACTGGCCCTTCTTGAACTGCGTGTGCCGCGGCGGCTTGCCACGACCCACCGGATAATCGGAGTCAGACATCGCACACCTCCGCGGCCGTAGCGGCCTGGCGTGCGGTGGCGGTGACATCGAAGCTGTCGCCGGTCTCGGCATGGCATGCCGACTTGCCGGTCAGGGCCTGCCAGCGGCGGATGGTCACGTCGACATAGAGCGGGTCGATCTCCAGCAGATGGCCACGCCGCCCGGTGCGCTCGGCGGCGATCAGCGTGGTGCCGCTGCCACCGAACGGGTCGAGCACGACGCCGCCGCGCCGCGAGCAGTCCTTGATCGCGTCCATCACCATGGCAACCGGCTTCACGGTCGGGTGCATCGCCAGTTCCTCCGCCCGGCCACGGCGGAAGCTGTTGGCGCCGGCATAGTCCCAGACGTTGCTGCGGTAGCGGCCCCCCTCCCCCAGGCCGAAATTGTTGATATGCGGCGCGCTGCCGTGCTTGAAAGCGAACACCAGTTCGTGCTTCGAACGGTAGAACCCGCCCATGCCGGCATTGTCCTTGTTCCACACGCACAGGTTTTTCAACTCGCTATAGGCAGCTCGGCCGGCGGTCAGCACCTCTCCTATGTGGCGCCAGTCCATGCAGACGAAATGGATGGCGCCGTCGGTCGAGACCGCCGCCATGTTGGTGAACAGGGTGGTGAGGAACCCGGTGAACTCGCTCTCGCTCATCTCGCCGGAGGCCATGGCGAACTCGCGGTGGCGCTGCTTGCCGAGGCCGGAGACATGGCCTTGGATCGGC
>DATJEA010000497.1:0-4007 GCA_035497095.1 Acetobacteraceae bacterium
GCGCGCAACTCGCCGCCCGCGGCCAATAACAGGAGCGCGCGATGCACGAGAGCTTCTTCGCCGACCCGCATCACTGGGTCTACATCGCATTCCTCATCTTCGTCGTGCTGTTCGGCGGCAAACTCTGGGGTGCGCTGGCCGCGATCCTGGATCAACGGTCCGAGGCGATCCGTAACGAGCTGGCAGAAGCGCAGCGGCTGCGCCACGAGGCGGCGGCGATGCTGACCGAGGCGACGGCGCGCCGCGAGACGGCACTGGCCGACGCCAAGGAACTCCTGGCCGGCGCGCAGGTCGAGGCCGCCCGATTGGCCAAGGCCGCCGCCGAAGAAGCGAAAGCTGCCGCCGCCAGGCGGGAGCGGCAGGCAATGGACCGCATTGCCGCCGCCGAGAAGGCTGCCCTGGACGAGGTGCGGATTGCCGCGGCCGAGATCGCTGCGGCTGCGGCGCGAAGCGTCATCCAGGACGACCTCAGCGCCGAATCGGGCGCCGCCCTGGTCGACACCGCGATCGCCGGCCTGCCGGCTGCCCTGCGCGCCGCCTGAACCATCCTGCCCGGTCTGCCGAAGCAGGGCGGCCCACGGGTCGCCCTTTTTCGTTGGGCGTGCGGCAGGCGGACGCCCCCGCTACTGGCCGGCGTTGATCCGGCGGATCGTGTTGGTCGTGCTGTGCCCCTGTTCCAGCGGGATCAGCACCACCCGCCCGCCGGCCGCGGTGACGATGTCCGCACCGACCACCTGCGCCATGGTGTAGTCGGCGCCCTTGATCAGCACGTCCGGCAGGATGGCGCGGATCAGGCGTTCGGGCGTGTCTTCCTCGAACAGCATCACCAGGTCGGCCGAGGCCATCGACGCCATCACCGTGGCCCGCGCGGTCTCGTTCTGCACCGGCCGCTCCGGGCCTTTCAGCCGCCGCACCGAGGCATCGCTGTTCAGCGCCACCACCAGCCGATCGCAGGCGGCACGGGCGCGGGCCAGCAGGCGCACATGGCCGGGATGGATCAGGTCGAAACAGCCATTGGTGAAGCCGACCCGCAACCCGTCGCGCCGCCAGGCGGCGATCCGGGCCAGGCCGGCCTCCAGATCCGCCACCTTCTCGTCGATCGCCAGCCATTCGTGATGATGCAGCACGGCGGCGAGTTCGGTGTGCGAGACCGTAGCCGTTCCCGGCTTGGTCACCGCGATGCCGGCCGCCGCGTTGGCCAGTGCCGCGGCCTCGGGCAGCGGCGCGCCGCAGGCCAGCGCGATGGCCAGCGTGGCCGCCATGGTGTCGCCGGCGCCGGACACATCGGCGACCCCACGGGCGCGCGCCGGAACATGCAGCGGCGCCGCACCGGGCCGCACCAGCGTCATGCCGCGTTCGGAGCGGGTGACCAGCACCGCCAGCGCGCCGGACTGCAGCAGCGCGCGTTCCCCGGCGGCAGCGGCATCGGCATCGGTCAGTGCCGCGATGCCGGTCGCGGCGGCGACCTCCAGCACGTTTGGCGTCAGCACCGCGACACCGCGATAACCGGCGAAATCGGGGCGCTTCGGATCGGCGATCACCGGCACGCCGGCCGCGGCAGCGGCATCGATCGCTGCCCGCAGCACCCGGTCGGTCAGCACGCCTTTGTGGTAATCGGAGAGCACCACCGCGCCGGCACCCGGCAGGGCAGCGGTGAAGGCCGCCAGCACGGCGTCTTCGAGCGGCGCCTCCAGCGGGTCGGACTCCTCCTCATCGAGGCGGAGCAGTTGATGGCCGCCGGACATGAAGCGCGTCTTCACGGTGGTCGGCCGCGCCTTGCTGCGCACCAGCCGGACGGTGATGCGCGGCAGGGCGGCGAACATCGCCGCGCATTCGGCGGCGGCGGCATCCTGGCCGATCAGGCCGATCAAGGTCGCGGCGGCGCCCAGGCTGGCGATATTGGCGGCAACGTTGCCGGCTCCCCCCAGCACGCAGCGGCGCCCGGCGGCACGCAGCACCGGGATCGGCGCTTCCGGCGAAATCCGCCGCACATCGCCGCTGATATAGCGGTCCAGCATGACGTCGCCCAGCACCACGACATGGCTGCCGCCGAACGCGGCGAGCCAGTGCGCGGCCTCGCTCTCCTGCTGGGCAATGCCCGTCATCTCGGTCACGCGCGGCTCCATCATGGCGTCGGGGAGGGCGCAGATATAGGCGCTAATCCGGCCGGGCCATAGTGGCGCGGGCGCGGATTGCCGCGGCGCGCGCCAGCAGCCGGCGCGCGCGCAGCACGATCGGAACATCGATCATCCGACCCTCCAGCGCCACCGCACCGAGCCCCTGGGCCGCCGCTTCGGCGTCCGCCGCGATCACCCGGGCGGCGTAGGCGACTTCGTCGGCCGACGGGGTGAAGGCGTCGTTGAGCGGCGCCACCTGGGCCGGGTTGATGCAGGAGGCGCCCTCGAACCCCATGGCGCGGGAGCGTTGCGCCATGGCGCGGAAGGCGTCGATGTCGCCGAAGCCGGCCAGCGTGCCGGTGAGGCCGAGCGGCATCAGCCCGGCGGCGCGGGCGGCATGCAGCAGCAGCGCCTTGGGCACCGCCAGCGCCGCCTCCGAGGGTTCGGCGCCGATCGCCAGCGCGAAATCCTCGCCGCCCAGGCTCATCGCCACGGCGCGTGGGCTGGCGCGGCCGATCGCCTCGGCATGCGGCACGGCTTCCGGGGTTTCGATCAGCAGATAGAAGCGTGTATGGCCCTCGGCCAGGCCGGCGCGCTGCTCGCATTCGCTGACCAGTTCGTCGAGCAGGCGGATATGGTCAGGCCCGCGCGCCTTGGTCACGATCAGCCCATCCACATCCGGCCCGACGGCCGCCTGGATGTCGGGCACGGCCAGCGCCAGCGGGCTGTTGATCCGCACCAGCACATCGTTCGGCCCGCGCCGCACCCGGGCCGCGGCAGCGGCTACGCCGTAGCGGGCACGCGCCTTCTCGGCAGCCGGCACGCTGTCTTCCAGGTCGAGCTGGATGCAGTCGGCGCCGCGCGTATGGGCGCGCTCGACGAAGCGCTCGACATGGGCCGGGACGTAGAGCAGGGAGCGCCAGACGGGGAGCGGAGAGATCATGACCTGCTCGATCGGTTGTGGTCACGCACGGCGAAGGCATGGGGTTGGAATTCGGCGTTGTGTGTCGTCATTTGCCGGGCGCGATGCGTCGGATCGGTTGCCAATATCACGAAAGGAGGCAGCGACCCAGCAAGACAAGGCGGCAGGCTGGTTGCGGGGCGGCGATGAGGCATTACGGTTCGCGGTTCAAGGCCTGAAGCATTTTTCAACTGTGCTTTTTTGCTGCTGAGAGAACGGAGCGGCCGGCATGGTGGTGAGCGAAAGCCGCCGCTGTTTGTCGTGCCGATGGCAGGCGGGCGGCGGCAGGGTTTCAACCGGTCGCGGACTTTGACTGCATCGGCCGCCAATCGCGTCGGAGCAGCCCATACACCCACGAGTCGGAAATCTCGCCGGCCACGATGCAGTCCTCGCGCAGCGTGCCTTCGCGGATGAAGCCGAGTTTCTCCAGCACGCGGCTCGATGCGATGTTGCGGGTGTCGGCCTCGGACTGGACACGGTTCAGGTCCAGCGTGTCGAAGGCCCATTGCAGCACGGCGCCGGCGGCCTCGGTGGCGAAGCCGTTGCCCCATGCCGCGTCATCGAGGCAGTAGCCGATCCGTGCGCTGCGATAGACCGGATTCCATTGACTCAGGTGACACCAGCCGATGAACATATCGTCGGCGCTGCGCTCGATCGCCAGCCGCGCGCCGGTGCCTTGGTGCTCCATCTGTCGGCAGACCGCGATGAAGCGCTCGGCCTGGGCGCGCTGGTGCCAGGGCGGCGCGTCCCAGTAACGCAACACGCGCGGGTTGCTTTGCAGCGCGAAGATGGCGTCGGTATCGGCTTCGGCGAACGGGCGCAGCAGCAGGCGCGCGGTATGCAGCGTCGGGCTTGGCAAATGCATGCGCGCAGTGTGGCAAAAGCGGTTCGCGAAGCCAAGCTACCCGTAGCCGAGAAACGTCACCGGA
>DATJEA010000498.1:0-4819 GCA_035497095.1 Acetobacteraceae bacterium
CTTTGAGTGAAAGGAAGGTCTTCTTTTTGTGAACAAAAAGAAGCAGAAAAACTTTTCATTCATTTGGGAGACTTCGCATGACCTCTTCCCCCGACCTCTGGCGCCTCGACGCGGTGGAACTCGCCGCACTGATCCGCACCAGGCGGGTCTCGGCGCGGGAGGCGGTGCAAGCGGTGCTGGCGCGGATGGATCAGGTGAATCCGGCGGTCAACGCGATGGTGCTGCCGCTGCACGAGGCGGCGCTGGCCGAGGCCGAGGCCGCCGATGCGAAGCTGGCGCGCGGCGAGGCGACCGGGGTGCTGCATGGCGTGCCGGTCACCACCAAGTGCAACGTCGATCAGGTCGGCTTGCCCACCGATAACGGCGTGGTGGCCTATAAGGACAATATCGCCACCGAGGACAACCCGGTGGTGGCGCATATCAAGCGCGCCGGCGCCATCGTGGTGGGGCGTACCAACGCGCCGGCGTTTTCCATGCGATGGTTTACGACCAATGACTTGCACGGCAGAACTCTGAATCCGTGGGATGTTCGGCTGACCCCCGGCGGCTCCTCTGGCGGTGCGGCGGCGGCGATCGCGGCCGGCATCGGGCCGATCGGCCACGGCAACGATATCGGCGGCTCGATCCGTTATCCGGCCTATTGCTGCGGCATCGCCGGGCTGAAGCCGACGCATGGCCGGGTGCCGGCCTGGAACCCGGGCAGCCCGGTTGCCCGGCCGATCGCCTCGCAATTGATGGCAGTGCAGGGGCCGATGGCGCGGCGGGTGCGCGATCTGCGGTTGGCGCTGGAGGCGATGGCCGGCTTCCATCCGCTCGACCCGCGCAGCCTGGACATGCCGTTGCGCGGCCCAAAGCTGGCCGCGCCGATCCGGGTGGCGCTGGTAACCCATTGGCCGGGGCTGACACTTCATCCCGCCATCGCCGAGGGCCTGCGCGCCGCCGGCCGCGCGCTGGCGGCGTCCGGCTATGCGGTGGAGGAGGTCGACCCGCCGAATCTGGGCGAGGCGGCGGCGCTGTGGATGGTGCTGGCGATGCCTGATCTGTTGAGCGGGCTGGCGCCGCTGGCCGAGGCGCATGGTGATGCCGCAATCAAGCGTTCGCTGCAGTTGTGGCGGGAGAACAATCCGCCGCCGGACCCCGCGGCGGCGTTGCGGGCGTTGGCGCAGCGGGAGTTGCTGCTGCATCGCTGGCAATTGTTTTTGCAGGATAATCCGTTGATCGTGCTGCCGATCTCGGCGGCTTTGGCGTATCCGCAGGACCAAGACCTGATCGACGGTGCGACCGCCGGGAAGATGATCGCCGAGCAGGCGCCGCTGCTGGAACTGGCGATGCTCGGCCTGCCCTGCGTGGCGGTGCCGGCCGGGTTGCATAACGGTGTGCCGCTCGGCGTGCAGATCGTCGCCGGGCGGTTCCGCGAGGATTTGGCGCTGGATGCCGGCGAGGTGGTGGAGGCGGCATTGGGGTTGGATACCCCGATCGATCCGAGGCCGGCGCCGTGACCCCGCAGGAGATTGCCGGCGGCTTGCTTGGCGAGGCAGGGCTGCCGGGCACTCTGCTGCAATCGCTGCATTTATCCGGCCAGGAGCCGGTGCTGCCGTCCAGCTTTCGGGTGGACGCGGCGGCGCAGGCGGCGATCGGCGCGGCGGGTCTGGCAGCCGCCGAAATCTGGCGACGGCGCACCGGCGCGGCGCAAACGGTGGCGGTGAATATGCGCGCGGCCGCCGCCGAATTCCGCAGCGAACGGTATCTGCGGCTGGACGGCAAGCCGCCGGGGGAGACCTGGGATGCGCTGGCCGGGGTGTATCGCACCGCCGATGGCTGGGTGCGGCTGCATACCAATTTTCCGCATCATCGCGCCGGGGTGGTGCGTCTGCTGGGCTGCGCGGACGATCGGGAGGCGGTAAAAACCGCACTATTGCGGGAAAAAGCGGTCGATTTCGAGACAAAAGCGACCGCGGCGGGGATGTGCGTGGCGGCATTGCGCAGCTTCGCCGAGTGGGATGCGCATCCGCATGCACTTTCCATGCAGGGAATGAGCCCGTTGCGCATCGAACGCATCGGCGACGCTGCCCGCGAACCATTCCGGCCCGACCCGTCGCGGCCGCTCGAGGGCGTGCGGGTGCTGGAATTGACCCGGGTGATCGCCGGGCCGGTGGCCGGGCGCACGCTGGCCGCACATGGCGCCGATGTGCTGCACGTCACCGGGCCCGGCGTGCCGAACATGGACGTGTTGCTGCCCGACACCAATCGCGGCAAGCGGCCGGCGGTGCTGGACCTGAAAGCGGCTGCCGGCGCCGCGCGGCTGCGTGACCTGGTCGCGGGGGCGGATGTGTTCCTGCAATCCTATCGGCACGGCGCGTTGGATTCGTTGGGCTTCGGGCCGGCGGCGCTGGCGGCGCTGCGGCCGGGGATCGTCTATGCGACGCTGTCGGCCTATGGCGAGGACGGGCCGTGGGGTGGCAAGCGGGGGTTTGACAGCCTGGTGCAGGTGGCGACCGGGTTCAACCATGCCGAGGCGGCGGCGGCCGGCAGCGACACGCCGAAGGCGCTGCCGTGTCAGGCGTTGGACCATGCTTCGGGGTATCTGCTGGCGCTGGGGGCGATGGCGGCGCTGTTGCGGCGGGCGGAGCAGGGCGGCAGTTGGTGTGTTCGGGTGTCGCTGGCCGGCACCGGGCATTGGCTGCGGCGGCTGGGGCGGCTGGCGGACGGGTTTTCGGTGGCTGCTCCGGGGCAGGATGCGATTGCCGATCTGCTGGAGGAGTCGGACAGCGATTTCGGGCGGATGCGGGCGGTGCGGCATGCCGCTGTGCTGTCGGCCACGCCGGCGCATTGGGCGTTGCCGGCGCGGCGGTTGGGGAGTTATCCAGCGTCGTGGTAGCGGCGGTGGCACGGCTGCGGCGGCTTTGTCTCGCACTTCCGGAAGCGGAGGAGCGGGAGACCTGGGAGCGGCCGACGTTCCGGGTGCAGGATAAGATTTTTGCCATGCCGCGTGAGCGGGACGGGCGGTGGGCGGTATGGCTGAAGGCGCCGAAGGGCAGCCAGCAGGTGTTGCTGGCCGCCGATCCGGCGCGGTTTTTCGTGCCGCCCTATGTCGGGCCGAAGGGTTGGGTGGGGGTGATGCTGGAACCCGCGCCGGACTGGGATGAGGTGGCGGGGCTGGTGGCGCGCAGCTACCGGCTGGTGGCGCCCCGGCGGCTGGCGGCGCTGGTGGAGTAGCGCGACATTCGGATGGGAGCGCATGGCGACCGTAGAGGCCAACGGGCTGCGCATCGAATATGACTGTCTCGGCCCGCCGGCGGCGCCGCCGGTGCTGCTGATCGGCGGGCTCGGCGCGCAGCTGATCGACTGGCCGGAGGCGTTCTGCGAGCGGCTGGTCGGCCACGGGCTGCGGATGATCCGCTTCGACAACCGCGACGCCGGCTTGTCCAGCCATTTCGACGACGACCCGGCGCCGATCCTGGCGCAGGTGGCGGTGGAGATGGCGCTGGGGCGGCACCCCAGCGTGCCCTACACGCTGTCCGATATGGCCGATGACGCGGTGGGTCTGCTGGAGGCGCTGGGCATCGGGCGGGCGCATATCGTCGGCCGCTCGATGGGCGGGATGATCGCGCAACTGGTGGCGAGCCGGCATCCCGAGCGCACCGCGTCGCTGGTGTCGCTGATGGCGACCACCGGCAACCCGGCGCTGCCGCCGCCAACGCCCGAGGCGGTGGCGGGGCTGGGGCAGACGCCGCCGGATCCGCGGCGCGACCCGGAGGGCTATCTGGCGCAACGCATGCGCCGGGCGCGGGCGAACAGCGGCACCGCCTATGCGTTCGACGCGCCGGCCTGGCGGGCGCAGATGCTGGCGTCGCTGCGGCGGGCCTATGATGCGGCCGGAATCGGGCGGCAGATGGCGGCGACGCTGGCCGATGGCGATCGGCGGGCCCGGCTGCGCCGCATCACCGCGCCGACGCTGGTGATCCATGGCAATGCCGACCTGCTGCTGCCGCTGGCCGGTGGCGAGGATACCGCCGCCTGCGTGAGGGGCGCGGAGCTGCTGGTGGTGGACGGCATGGGGCACGAGATTCCGCCGCAATTCTGGCTGGTCATCGCCGATGCGATCGCCCGGCATGTGGCGGCGGCGCAGGCGGCGGGTTGAGGCCGGTGGCGGCGCGGCGTGACAGCGGGCGGCTTGTGGGCTACGTCAAGCGCCCCGGATTTTACCTTGCAACCGCCAGGCCGCCATGACCAGCAGTAACGACATTCGCGCCACCTTTCTCGATTATTTCGCCCGCAACGGCCATACCGTGGTGCCGAGCAGCCCGCTGGTGCCGCGCAACGACCCGACCCTGATGTTCGTCAATTCCGGCATGGTGCAGTTCAAGAACGTGTTCACCGGGCAGGAGACGCGGCCGTATACGCGGGCGACCTCGGCGCAGAAGTCGGTGCGGGCCGGCGGCAAGCATAACGACCTGGACAATGTGGGGTATACCGCGCGGCATCATACCTTTTTCGAGATGCTGGGCAATTTCTCGTTCGGCGATTACTTCAAGGATCAGGCGATCTTTCATGCCTGGACCTTGCTGACCCGCGATTTCGGGCTGGCCAAGGAGCGGCTGCTGGTCACCGTCTATGCCGAGGACGAGGACGCGGCGGTGCTGTGGAAGAAGATCGCCGGGCTGTCGGAGGAGCGGATCATCCGTATCCCGACCTCGGCGAATTTCTGGCGGATGGGCGATACCGGGCCGTGCGGTCCATGCTCGGAAATCTTCTATGACCATGGCGACAAGGTGTGGGGTGGCCCACCCGGTTCGCCCGACGAGGATGGCGACCGCTG
>DATJEA010000499.1:0-9956 GCA_035497095.1 Acetobacteraceae bacterium
GAGCCACGCCTTCAGCCTCGGCACCCAAGACGAAGCCGACTTCGCCGCCACCGCCACCGCGCTCGCCAAAGCCGGCGTCGCCATCCTCACCTCGTCGCCCTCCGCCGGCCCGGTGCCGCCGGTGAAACCGCTGCTCGCCCACGGCGTCACCCTGCGCGCCGGCAGCGACAACATCCGCGACCTCTGGTCCCCGTTCGGCAACGGCTGCATGATCGAACGCGCCATGCTGATCTGCCTCCGCCAAGGCTTTCGCACCGACGCCGATATCAGCCTCGCCTACGACCTGTGCTGCGACTCCCGCCGCCTCACCCCCGGCGCACAAGCCGACTTCATCGCCATCGCCGCCGAAACCCGCGCCGAAGCGGTCGCCGAGCGGCCGGCACGCATGGTGTTCCGCAACGGCAGTCTCATCGCGCAGGACGGCACGTATCTAGGAAAGGAAGCAGCGCTTTTTTGAAAAAAAGCGCGCAAAAAACTTCATCCATTGGGGTTCGGGCCGCCGTCCGGATTCCAATGAACAAAAAGTTTTTTTGCTTCTTTTTGTTCACAAAAAGAAGACCTTAACTCAAAGGACCCACCCAATGGACATCCGCCTCACCGCCCACACCGCCATCATCACCGGCGCCAGCAAGGGCCTCGGCCTCGCCATGGCCAAGCGCTTCGCCGCCTCCGGTGCCGACGTCGCCATCCTCGCCCGCACCCAGGCTACGCTCGACGCCGCCCGCGCCGAGATCGAGGCCCAGGCCCCCGGCCGCCGCGTCGTCGCCATCGCCTGCGACGTCGCCCAGGCCGCCGACATCGCCCGCGCCCACGCCGCCGCCACCGCCGCCCTGGGACCGATCGACATCGTGGTGAACAACGCCGGCGCCTCGGCCACCGGCCCGTTCGAGACCACCACCGACGAAGCCTGGCAGCACGACCTCGACCTCAAACTGTTCGCCGCCATCCGCCTCACCCGCCTGGCCTGGCCCAGCATGAAGCAGCGCCGCTGGGGCCGGGTGATCAACGTGCTGAACACCGGCGCCAAGGCCCCGCGCGCCAACGGCAGCCCCACCGTGGTCAGCCGCGCCGCCGGCATGGCGCTCACCAAGGTGCTGGCCGGCGAGGGCGCGCCGCACGGCATCCTGGTCAACGCCCTGCTGGTCGGCCTGATCGCCACCGACCAGGTTGCCCGCGCCCACGCCAAACTGGTCGCCGCCGGCCAGAACATCACGCTGGCCGAACACATCGCCAAGGTCGGCGCCGCGGTCCCGCTCGGCCGCATGGGCCACGCCGAGGAATTCGCCAACCTCGCCTGCTTCCTGGCGTCCGACGCCGGCGGCTACGTCACCGGCACCGCAATCAACGTCGATGGCGGCATGTCGCCGGTGGTGTAGACAAGGGAGGTCTTCTTTGTTTGAAAACAAAGAAGCAAAAAAAACTTCATTCATTGTGGAGATTCCGCAGTCTCCACCCCACCGAAGCCGCAAGGCGAATAACAGTTTTTTGGTCCTTTTTTTCAAAAAAGGACTACTTGCCTTGCCTCACCAGCAACGCCGCCGGCACCAGCTCGATCCGCCGCTCCGTCGCCCGCTCCACCGCCGCCCGGCTATAGGCCAGCGGGAAATACTCCCCGGCCAGCCATAGCGGGAACAGGTCGCGGAAATGCGCGCTGGCCGGGTCGCCGGACTGGCCGGGGCTGTTCACCGCGAGGCTCGCATCCCAGTTGCCCACATCCAGTACCATGCGAAAACTCGCTCCGGCGACGGCGCGGAAATCGTGCGACCGATACGCCGCCGCCCCCACCGTCTGCCCGCTGCCGGATTTGCCCGCTGGTCCCACCGTCATCGCCGCCCGCAGCGCCGGATCGGCGAACGCCGCAATCGGATCCTCGAACACCACCTTGTGCAGCCGCCCCCAGGCCCAGCGCGTCCGGTCCGCCCCCAGTTCGCGGCTGATATCAGTGAGCGCCGCCCGCAGCGATGCCAGCATCACCCGGTCGCGCGTCGCCACCGGATCGGCCCCCAGCCGCGCGTCGGGATGCTGCATCAGCGCCAGGATCGCCGCCACCTCGCCCGGCCACACCGCGGCCCGCAGCGGTTCCGGCATCACTGCCGCCACCACGTCGCGTCGCAGATAGCGGCCGAACCACATCTCGAACAGCGCCCCCTGCGGCGACTCGGCGGTGAGCTGCCCGTCCCATTCCCCCAGCCAGGCGATCGCGCTGCGCAATTCCGGATCGTCGGTCGCCAGCCCGCGCAGCACGCCGATCAGCGGCGCCGCCAGCGGGCTCAATTCGTCGTTCTGCAGCCGCGCCATGTCGGCCACGGTAGCCTTCGGCGTCGCTTCCAGCACCGCGGCAATCCGGTTGTAGCGCCCGGCATAGGCCCATTCGAACCCCACCCGCCGCGCGTCGATCGGGTAGTCCGGCGGCAAATTCATCTGGTTGGCGCTGGCGAACCAGCCCTTGGCCGGATTGAACGCCGAGGGCAGCAGCGAGCGGGCCATGAAACCGTCCCACTCATACCGCCCGTCCCCCGGCACCGGCAGCAGCCCGTCCCAGTTGCGCCGCACCGGCACCATGCCGCCCGGCACCCAGCCGATATTGCCGCTGGTGTCGGCATACACCTGGTTCTCGCTCGGCGCCCCCCAGCGATCCATCGCGGCCAGGAAATGCGGCCAGTCCGGCGCCCGCATGAAGCCGATGCTGGCGAAATACGGCGCCATGCCCGGCTGCAACCAGGCCGCTCGCACCGCATACAGCCGCTGATGCTCGGGGTCCTCGCGGATCACCGGCCCGTGCCGGGTGAATTTCAGCACCGCGTCGCGCGTCACCTCGCCCTTCACCCGGATCGCCTCGTGCACCACCCGCACGTCCTCCCAGCCGTCGCCATAGCGGTACTGGCCGGGGTCGGCCGGGTTGGTGGCGTAGAAATACACATCCTCCTGGTCGATGCCGAAGATGGTCAGCCCGAAGCCGATGGTCTGGTTATGCCCGATCGAAATCCCCGGCAGCCCCGGCTCGCCGGCGCCGATCACATCGAGCCCCGGCGCCACCAGATGCGCGATGTAGCGCAGCGAGGGCGCGGCCAGCCCACGATGCGGATCGTCGGCCAGAATCGGCCGCCCGGTGGCGCTGCGCCCCGGCCCCACCACCCAGTTGTTGCTGCCGAGCGTGCTGGTATCCCAGTCCGGATTCCATTGCTGGCCATACAGCGCCGGATCGTGCCGCCGACGCTGGCGCGGCTCCGGCGCCAGCGGGTCGCCATGCACCCGCGCCGGCGTGATCTCGGCGTCTGCGGTCGCCAAATCGAACACCGCCAGCACATCGCCGGGGATCGAACACACATCCAGCCCCTGCGGCACCTGCACCGTCCGGGCCGGCTGCAACGTGCGCCGCAGACTGTCCGCCGCGGCCCCGGCCCGGCACATCACCCGCGCGCGGGCCACCTCGCTATGCACGTTGCGCGACAGCCCATGACTGCGAATCCGCACCACGTCGGCCGCCGCCCAATGGCTCGGCGCATAACCCAGCAGGCGGAACTCCACCGGCAACAGCGCCGGGTCGGCGGCCACCCGATCGACATAGGCGTTGATGCCGGCAGCAAACGCCGTCGCCACCGCCTCGGCGTCATCGCTATAGGAACGCCATTCGGCCCGCATATCGCCGCGATACAGAAACAGCCGCGCCGCCCGGTCCTGCGCCACGAAGCCCGGCCCCAGCACCTCGGACAGCAGCCCAAGCCCCCGCCGGCGCCAGGTGTCGATCTGCCACAACCGGTCGCGCGCCGCGTTCCAGCCCTGCACGAAGAACGCATCGCGCTGGCTGGCGGCATAGATATGCGGCACGCCCCAGCGATCGAGCAGAATTTCGGCAGGCTGGTGCAGGCCGGGGGTGGTGATGCGCTCGGCGGCGGCCGGAAAAGACAGCAGCAGGAAAGCAAGCAAGAGTCTTCTTTGTTTGAAGGCAAAGAAGAAAAAAAACTTTACCCAATGAAAAATAATCACCCGGTGCGCACTCGCTGTTGCAAGGCGAATGAAAAAGTTCTCTCTTTAAAAAAGAACTGCTTTCTTATACCTTCAAGAACCCCACCAACCGCTCCGCCTCGGACACGATCGGCTCCGCAATCGCCGCCGCCTTCTGCGCACTCTCGCGCAGTATGCCATCCAGCGCCGCCTGATCGGCCAGCAGCCGCTGCGTCTCGGCGGCGATCGGCGACAGGTGCGCCACCAGAAGGTCGGCCAGCACCTGCTTGAACGCCCCGAAACCCTTGCCGCCATGCTCACGCAGCACGGCAGCGTGGTCAGTATTGCTCAACGCCGCATAAATTCCTACCAGATTACGCGCCTCCGGCCGCCCCTCCAGCCCGGCCGGTTCGCTGGGCAGCGGCTCCGGGTCGGTTTTGGCGCGGCGGATTTTCAGCGCGATGGTGTCGGCGTCGTCGTTGAGATGGATCACGCTCTGCTCGGAGACGGCGGATTTGCTCATCTTCTTGGTGCCGTCGCGCAGGCTCATCACCCGCGCCGCCGGGCCCAGGATCAGCGGCTCGATGTTCGGGAAAAACTCCACGCCGTAATCGTGGTTGAATTTCTGCGCGATGTCGTTGGCCAATTCCAGATGCTGCCGCTGATCGTCGCCGACCGGCACCTGGGTGGCGTGATAGGTCAGGATGTCGGCGGCCATCAGATTGGGATAGATGAACAGCCCGGTGGAGACGTTCTCGCGGTCCTTGCCGGATTTCTCCTTGAACTGCGTCATCCGGTTCAGCCAGCCCATGCGCGCGACGCAGGTGAAAATCCACGCCAGCCGCACATGCGCGTGCACGGCCGATTGCTGGAACAGCAGGCTGCGCTTCGGGTCGATGCCGCAGGCCAGCAGTGCCGCGGCCAGCCCGCGGGTCTGCTCCACCAGCGCCTTCGGGTCCTGCCAGACGGTGATCGCGTGCAGGTCGACCACGCAGTAGATGCATTCATGGTCGTCCTGCAGCGGCACCCAATTCCGGATCGCGCCCAGGTAGTTGCCCAGATGCGGTACGCCGGAGGGCTGGATGCCCGAAAAAATACGCTGCATGACGCTATTTTCCACCAAAAAGAGGGGTTTTGTCCGGCGGAATCGGGGTTTGGTCAAGCCTTCCTGCGGCGCAGCAGCCGTGCCGAAACCGCCCGCAGGTCGAACCCGCCGATCGCCTGGCCCACCACGCCGTAGACCAGCATCCCGGCCGCCACCAGCCCCGCCAGCCCGGCCCAGCGCAGCGCCCCGGTCAGCGGGCGGAACATATGGATTTCAAGCCCATACAGCACCAGCAGCATCGCCATCCCGGCCAGCAGCATGCGCGGCACGCTGCGGCTGATCTGCCGGTCCAGCGCCAGATGGCCGCGCCGGTGCAGCACCCAGCCCAGCGCCACCACATTCACCCAGGCCGCCAGCGAGGATGCCAGCGGCGGCCCGATATGCTGCAAAGGTCCCATGAAAACAATGTTCAAGCCAAGATTCAGCGCCACGATGAACATGCCGATCTTCACCGGCATCGCGGTATCCCCACGCGCGAAGAACCCCGGCACCAGCACCTTGACCAAAACGAACGCCGGCAGCCCCACCGCATAGGCGTCGAGCGCCTGGCCGGTCAGCGCGACCTGGGCGGCGGTGAAGGCGCCGCGGTGGAACAGCACCTCGATGATCGGCCCGCCCATCACCAGCAGCGCCAGCGCGGCCGGCAGGGTGAGCAGCAGCGCGTATTCCAGTGCCCGGTTGAGCGTGCCGATGGCCGCCTCCGCCTGGCCCGCAAGTGCCTGACGCGAAAGGGTTGGCAGCAGCGCGGTGCCGACCGCGACGCCGATTGTGCCGAGCGGCAACTGGTTCACCCGGTCGGCGTAATACAGCACCGAGACGGTGCCGGCCGGCAGCAGGCTGGCGATGATCACATCGACCGCGAAATTGAGCTGGGTCACCCCCGCCCCGATCAGCCCCGGCCCCATCCGCCGCAGCAGCACCCGGATCGCCGGCGACAGCCGCGGGCGCGGCAGACGCAGCCGTATGCCGGCGCGGTGCACCGCCCAGCCGAGCAGCCCGAGTTGCACCACGCCGGAGACGCTGACGCCGATGGCCAGCGCATGCCCGGCGGTCGGCAGCAGATGCGCCAGGCCGAGTAGGAATATAATGCAAACAATGTTGTAGACCACCGGTGCTGCGGCGGCGGCGGCGTAGCGGTCGAGCCCGTTCAGCACCCCGGAGAGCAACGCGCCGAGGCAGATCAGCGGCATATAGGGGAATGTTATGCGGCATAACTGTACCGCCAGCGCAAATTTCTCCGGATCCGAGCGGAACCCCGGCGCCAACCCGGCGACCACGGTCGGCATGAAGATTTCCGCCAGTACGGTGAGCCCGATCAGCCAGACCACCAGCACGGCGGCTGCCTGTTGCGCGAAGTGTTGCGCGGATTCGCGGCCCTCGGTGGCCAGCAGGCCGGAGAACGCCGGCACGAAGGCGGCCGAGAACGCGCCCTCGCCGAACAGCCGGCGGAACAGGTTCGGCAGCCGGTTGGCGACGAAGAACGCATCCGCCACCGGCCCGGCGCCGAGGAAGGCGGCGATCAGCATGTCGCGCGCAAAGCCGAATACCCGGCTGGCCAGCGTCCAGCCGCCGACGGTCAGGATGCCCTTCAGCATGCACGCGCCCTATTCATCGCGCAGCTTGCGCGCCAGCAACCGCTCCACCGCCTGCGCCAGGCTGAGCCGGCCCTGCACCACGCCGGCGACCACGGCGCAGAGCGGCATCTCCACCCCGAGCGCCGCGGCGCGGGCGACCAGCGCCGGCGCGGTGGCGACGCCCTCGGCCACCGTGCTGCGGCCGGCCAGAATCTCGGCGAGCCGGCGGCCCTGGCCCAGCGCCACGCCGAGGCTGTAATTGCGGCTCGACGCGCCGGTGCAGGTCAGCACCAGGTCGCCCAGGCCGGACAGCCCGGCCACCGTCTCGGCATGGCCGCCCAGCGCCTCGGCGAATCGCGCCAGTTCGGCGAGGCCCCGGGTGATCAGCGCGGCGCGGGCATTCTCGCCCAGCCCGGCGCCGATCACCGCGCCGGCGGCGATCGCCACCACGTTCTTCGCCGCGCCACCGATCTGCGCCCCCACCGCGTCGTCGTTGCCGTAGAGCCGGAACGACGGCGTCGCCAGCGCCGCCACGGCCTGGGCGCGCAGCCCGGCATCGGCGGCGGCGACCACCGCGGCGGCCGGCAGCCCGGCGGCGACCTCATGGGCGAAATTCGGCCCGGTCAGCACGCCGGCCAGACGGCCAGGGCAGGCCTCGGCCAGCACCTCCAGCGGCAACGCCCGGGTATCGGCCTCCAACCCCTTGCAGCAGGCCAGCAGCGCACCGCCGGCCGGCAGCCTTGCCGCCACGCTGCGCAGATGCTGCATCGGCACCGCCAGCAGCAGCAGATCGGCGCTCGGCAACTCGGTGACCACGGTGATCCCGGCCGGCAGCTTGTGGCCGGGCAGGCGGGGATTCTCGCCGCCGGCAACCAGGCCCGGCGAACGCGCCCAGAGGGTGACGATGGCGCCGGCGCGGGCGGCTTGGATGGCTAATGCGGTGCCCCAGGCGCCGGCGCCTATGATGGCTACGCGAGTCAAGGAAGCAGTTCTTTTTTTGGAAAAAAAGAACCAAAAAAACTTAAACCTTTTGCAGCGGCGGGGACGCGGAGGCCGCCTGGACTCCAAGGAATAAAAAGTTTTTTTGCTTCTTTTTGTTCACAAAAAGAAGACCTTGCTTCACTCATCCTTGATGCGCTCCACCGCAAACCCGCGCCCCTCCTCACCAAGCCTTGCGGCCAGTGCGGCGAGCACCGGCATGGCGGCGTCTTCGAAGCCGAATGGCGGGTTGGCGATCAGCAGGCCGCAGCCGTTCAGCCGGGCGGCGTCCAGCGGTGGGCGGAGCCAGAGTTCGGCGGCGATCAGGTCGCGCAGGTCGCTGTCGCGCAGCGCCTGGTGGAAGGCGCGGGAGGGGGCGCGGTGCTTGAGTGGATACCAGGCGGCGATTATGGCGTTGGGCTGGCGTTTTTGCGCGACAAGCAGGCCGGCGGTGACGCGGGCGAATTCGTCTTCGGCTTCATAGGGCGGGTCGATCAGCACCACGGCACGCTTTTCCACGGCGGGGAGTAGGGCGCCGAGGGCTTCCCAGCCGTCGCGGTGGTGGGTGGCGACCTGCTTGTCGCGGCGGAAGGCGCTGCGCAGCGTGGCGTGGTCCTCCGGGTGTAGTTCGCAGCAGGCCAGCCGGTCCTGCGGGCGCAGCAGCGCGTGCAGCAGGGCGGGGGAGCCGGGGTAGAGGCCGAGGCGTTGCACCAGGGCGATATAAGGGGCCAGCGCTTCGGGCGGGGCTTCCATGAGGCGGGCGATGCCGTTGCGCCATTCACCCGTGCGGGCGGCGGGACCGCCGGTGAGGTCGTAGTGGCCGATGCCGGCATGGGTGTCGAGCAGTAGCAGGCCGCCGGGCTTGCGCTGGGCGGCTTGCACCACCAGCAGCAGCAGCGCGTGCTTCATGCAATCGGCGAAATTGCCGGCGTGGAAGGCGTGGCGATAGTTCATGCCGCCGATGTAGCCGGTCTGGCTGGTGCTGTCTGCCTCGGTCGCGTCTCCGGCATCGCGAACGCCACCATCAGCACCGCGGCGGCACCGGCGACGGCCAGCAGGTGGAACGCGGTGTCGCTGGTATAGGTGGAGGCGGCCCAGCCGGCGACGCTGGTGCTGAACGTGGCGCCGAGCCCGACCGCCAGCCCGAACAGCCCCATGCGCAGGTTGAACCGGCCGCCGTTGCCGGACAGATCGGCGGCGATCAGCGGCGTCATCACCCCGAACGCCGAGGCGCCCAGCCCGTCCAGCGCCTGCACCACGACGATCAGCGCCGGATGATCGACATAGGCCAGCAGCAATGCCCTGGCTGGCAGCGCGCAGAAGCCGAGCAGCAGGATCGGCTTGCGGCCCCAAAGCTGCGCCCAGCTTCCGACCCGGGCTGCGAGCAGCGCCACGATGATCTGCGGCACCAGGATGCAGGCGGCGATCACCAGGTTGGCGTCGTTGCCGACCCGCTTGGTGACCTCGATCGCCGCCAGCGGCAGCATCGCCGCGTTGGCGAAGTGGAACAGCACGATGCAGCCGAGATAGGCCAGCAGCCGGCGATCGGCCAGCACGCCGCGCCAGGGCTCGTCCGGCGGCACCAGGATCATGGCCGGCTCCTCGGCCGGCGCGGCGGCGGATCGGCCGGAGTGATTCAGGTGGCGCAGCATCCACAGCGCCGGCAGGCAGAGTGCGGCTGCCAGGAACAGCACCGCACGGTTGGACAGAAAGCTGCCGACCGCGCCCATCAGCATCGCCCCGGCCGCGGCCCCGGCCGCGGCGAAGCCGGCATTGCGGCCGAACCGGGCGGCGACCGCGCTGCTGGCCACCAGGCCGAGGGTGAGGGCGGCGATCGACGGGTTCAGCATGCAACTGGCCATGCCGTGCAGCGCCTGCGCCAGCAGCACCGGCGCCAGCTGCGGCAGGAAGCCGATCAGCATCGCGGCGGTGCAGATGCCGGCCAGCGCGATGCCGGCGGCCAGCCGCTTGTTCGGCATCGCGTCGACCAGCACGCCGGCCGGCACCTGGGCGGCCATCGAGGCGATCGAGCCGACGCTGAGCGCCAGGCCGATATCGAGCTGGGTCCATTTATGCGTGGTCAGGAACACCGCGATGAACGGGCCGAAGCCGGTTTGCAGGTCGGCGACGAAGAAGTTCAGCCAGTCCAGCCCGCGATGGATGCGCGGCGTTGCCACCGCGGCTACCGCCTCGCCAGGGGCACGCCGCCCGCCATCAATGCGCCGGGCCGGGGGTCGGCACGTCGAGCATGACGATCGGCTTGTCGGGCAGCACCTCGGGCGCCACGCGGATACGGTCGGAATCGACCATCACCGAGACGATCGGCCCATCCTTGCTGCTGGAGAACGACAGCG
>DATJEA010000500.1:0-9422 GCA_035497095.1 Acetobacteraceae bacterium
CGTGCCGCGAAGGAACCAGATATAGCCCCAGGCGATACCGCGAAACAGCCGGCTGTCCGACATCCGCGCCACCGCCAGCAGCACGCCGATCACCACGCCGATCAGCATCGAGACCACGGTCAGCCCGAGTGTGACCGACAATCCGCGCATGATGGTCGCATCGAAGAACCAGCGCCCGACCACCCGCCATTCGAAGGCCGGATTCTGCGCCGCCGCCCAGGCCAGCTTCAGCCCGAAGCCGAGCACGATCACCCAGAGCGCCAGGTTCAGCCAGTCCACCTGCCGGCGCGCGCGGGCAACGTCGCGCAGCGCCAGGTCGGTGGCCTGGCTCATTTCTTCGCCTTGCCGCCGAGATTGAGTCCAGGCGCCTTCAGCATGTTCGCCTCAAGCCCCCATTTCTTCATGATCGCGGCGTAGGTGCCGTTGGCGAACAACTCCTGGTAGCCGGCCAGCACGGCGTCGCCGAGCTTCGAGCCCTTGGCCACGATGCTGCCCTGGTAGAGATCGTCGAAGCCGTTCGCCTTGCCGACCCCGGCCAGTTCCAACTGCCCCTTGGACTGCTGCGCAAAATAGGTCAGCGGCGCCTGCGACGAGAAAAACGCGTCCGAGCGGTTGGAGCGCACCGCCAGCACCGAGGTCGGCTGGTCGGTGAACGACTGCACCTGCAACGCCGGCTTGCCCTGCTTGGCGCAGAGCTCCGCCTGGCCCTTGATCACCCGCTCGGCCGAGCCGCCGGCCATCACCGCGATGCGTTTGCCGCAGGTATCGGCGAGCGAGGTGATATGCTGCGGATTGCCCTTGTGCACCGCGAACACCACGTATTCCTGCACGAAATCAATGAAGTCGTGGGTTTTCTCACGGCTCGGGAAGTCGCCGGCCGGGCCGATCGACATCTGGAAGCGGCCGGACTGGATGCCGGCCAGTTCGGCGGAGAAGCCGCTCACCGACTGGTGGTGGATCTTGATGCCGAGCAACTGCCCCAGCGCCTCGGCGAGATCGGCGCTGGCGCCGTGCAGCGTGTGGGTGTCGATGGCGATGGTATAGGGCGGGAACGAACCGTTATTGACCGCGGTGAGCTCGCCGGCGGCCTGGATATCGGCCGGCAGCATGGCGTGCAGCTTCGGGTCCATCTTCTGCACCGGGATCTTGATGTCCGCCACCTGCGCGAAGCTCGGCACCGGGGCGAAGGCGGCCAGCGCGACGGCGAGGCCGAATACGGTGTAAAGACGATGTGGCTTCATGGCGGCCTCCACAGGGTTGGGGGTCATGGCAGGGTGGCGGTCGGGAACAACTCGCTGAGCGTGAGCAGGCGGGGGGCAATGCCCTGTTGGTGCAGTTCGGTGGCGAAGGCCTCGATCATCGTGGCATTCGCCGCCAGGCCGTTACGGTCCCAGCCGGGCGGCAGGTCGCGGGCGCAGCGGGCGAGTTCGTCGATGATCCAGGGCGTGGTGTCGGCATACTTCTCGCGTTTATCCAGCCACATTCTGGCAGATTCGTCGAGCAGCTCGCTCAGCGCGGCCGGCAGGGTCGGGTGTTCGGCCACCAGCGCCTGCTTCAGGCCGAGCAGATGGATGCCAGGCACGTAGCCGACCTCGCGGAAATAGCGCACCTCCTCGGCGCGATAATCCGCCAGCAGCGGGCGCAGCCGGCTCTCCGGCGCGAAGAAGCCGGGCGGCATGAACGGGGTGAACACCGCGTCCAACTCGCCCGCCTCCAGCATGTCCAGCAGCGGCCGGTCACCTGGCACGGTCTCGATCAGGCCGGGGCGGCCGAAGCCGGCGATACGGTCGGTGATCGGGTGGGCGGCGGATAGCCGGCTGAGCCACCAGCGGGCATCCGGCACACCGACGCCCTTGCGGCGCAGCAGCGCGCGGGTCCAGGTGTTGCCGGAATCCTGCCAGCCGGCCAGCCCGATGGCCTTGCCGGCGAGGCCCTCCAGGCTGTCGATCGTGCTGGCCTTCGACGTGATGATGCAGCGATGGCGGAAGCCGCGCATCAGGAAATGCGGCAGCGCCACCACCTTCGCCTCGGCCCGCAGCACGCGCTGGGCATAGCGGCTGAAGCTCATCTCGGCGCCGTCGAAACCGGGATCGCTGGCCAGATCGCCGATCAGCGTGCCGACCCGCTCGATCGCGACCGTAAAGCCGCTCGGCTTGATATCGCCGAGCAGAATCGGGGTCAGCCAGTCCCAGTCACGCAATGCCAGCCGCACTGTCAGCGCCATGCTCGGCCTCTCAGGGTTGCGGGATCGGGTATAAATGTTCAGAATTTAACGATCAAACAGTATTATGTACCTGAACAAATATGAACATCGACGCATCCTGGCTCGCCGCCCAGCTTCGCGCCCGCAGCACCCGCGGCATCGCGCTGGAAATGAGTGCCTTAATCCGCGTCGGCGCCATCCCGGCCGGCAGCCGCCTGCCGCCGGTGCGCGCGCTGGCCGGGCAGTTGGGCATCAGCCCGGCCACCATCTCGGCGGCCTGGAGCGAGTTGCGCCGGTTCAACGCGATCGCCGGGCGGGGGCGCACCGGCATGCGGGTCAGCGGCGACCCGATCGCCCCGCGGCCGGCCCGCTATGGCCGCGGCGGGCATTTCCGGCCGGGGGTGATCGACCTGGCGCTGGCCTCGCCCGACCCGGCGCTGCTGCCGAAACCGGACGCGGCGCTGCAAGCGGCGGCGACCGTGGCCGGGCTGCACACCTATGTCCGGGTGCCGATCCTGGCGGCGCTGCGCGACGCGGTGGCGCCGCGCTGGGCCTATCCCGCCGCCGCCTATCTGGCCACCAACGGCGGCTACGAGGCGGTCCACACCGTGTTGCAGGCGCTGCTGCTGCCAGGCTCGCTGGTGGCGGTGGAGGAGCCGACCGCGATCCGCCTGCTCGACCTGCTGGACGCCGCCGGCGCCACCCCGCTGCCGGTGGCCTGCGATGCCGAGGGACCATTGCCGGAAGACCTGGCCGCCGCCCTCGCCCGCCGCCCGGCCGCCTTCCTGTTCCAGCCGCGCACCCACGCGGTCACCGGCCACATCGTCAGTCCGGCGCGCATGGCGGCGCTGGCGGTGGTGCTGCGCGGCCAGGATACGCTGGTGATCGAGGATGACGGCATCGGCGACCTGTCGGCCGCACCGCCGGCCAGCCTCGGCGCCGCGATGCCCGGCCGGGTGGTGCATATCCGCTCATTCTCCAAATCGCTGGGGCCGGATTTCCGCCTCGCCGTGCTGTCCGCGCCGCCGGAGATGGTCGAGCGCCTGCATGCCTTCCGCGGCTTCGGCGTCGGCTGGACCAGCCGCATCCTGCAAGCCGCCGTCGCGGCACTGCTGACCGACCCCGGCACCGACACGGTGCTCGCCACCGCCCGCGCCAGCTACGCCACCCGCCGCCGCGCGCTGCTGGCCGCATTGGCGGCGCGCGGCATCCACCTGCCCGACCGGGACGGGCTGGCGATCTGGCTGCCGGTGCGCTCCGAGCAGTTCGCGCTGGTGACGCTGGCGGCACACAACATCGCGGTAATCGCCGGCAGCGCCTGCACCACCCGGTCCTCGGCGCATGTCCGGGTGGCGACCAGCTTGCTGACCGGGCAACCGGACAAGATTGCCGACGCGCTGGCGCTGGCTGCGGCGGGGGCAGATAAGGCCTTCTTTTTGTGAACAAAAAGAAGCAAAAAAACTTTTCGTTCGTTGGAGTGTGAACGATCGCCTAGCTTCACCCTGAACCTGCGGAGTCGATAGTTATGGCGACAATCATCACGGTGGCGCAGCAGAAGGGCGGCGCCGGCAAAACCACGCTGGCGGCCAATCTCGCCGCCGCCATCGCGGCGGACGGGCGGCGCGTCGCGGTGGTGGATATCGACCCGCAAGCCAGCCTGTCGCGCTGGCACGCGCTGCGCATGGCGCGCAAGACGCCGGCCAACCCGGTGCATCTCGCCAGCATCGCCGGCTGGCGGCTGGCCGGCGAACTGGAACGCCTGCAGCGCAGCCATCAGGTGCTGATCATCGACAGCCCACCCAGCGTGGACACCGACGCTCGGCTGGCGGTGCGCTCGGCCAATCTGGTGCTGGTGCCGATGCAGCCCAGCCCGCCCGATTTATGGGCCGCCGAGGGCACGCTGAAGCTGGCAGCCGCGGAAAACCGCGCCTTCCGCATCCTGCTGAACCGCGCGCCCGCCGCCGGCCGGCTGCGCGCCGCGGTGCAGGCCGAGATCGAGCGCCAATCGCTGCCCATCTTCACCGCCACCCTGGGCAACCGCACCGGCTTCGCCAGCGCCTTCGCGCAGGGGCTCGGGGTCAGCGAAAGCGCGCCGAAATCGCTGGCGGCGCGGGAACTGGCGGCGCTGCTCGCCGAGATCGAGGAGACGCTGGCATGATCCCGGAATTGCTCCAACGCAACGCGCTGCTGGCGCTGCATCTGCTCGGCGCGGTGATCTGGGTCGGCGGAATGTTATTCGCCATGACAGTTCTCAAACCGGCCCTATCGGTTCTGGGGCCAAAGGAGCGCCTGGCGCTGCATCTGCAGGTGTTCAGCCGCTTCTTCCGCACGCTCTGGCACGTGATGCCGATCGTGATTTTGACCGGATATGCGATGATTTTCGGCTATTATGGCGGCTTCGGCGGCGTCAACGGCGCGATCCATGCGATGCACGGGCTGGGCTTGCTGATGGCCGCGATCTTCATCGCCGCCTGGTTCGGCCCGTTCCAGGCGCTGCGCCGCGCCATGGCCGCCGACGATGCCACCACCGCCGCCGCCGCGGTGGTGCGCATCCGCCGGCTGGTGCTGCTCAATCTCGCGCTGGGGGTGGTGACCGTGGCGCTCGGCGCGTTCGGCTGATTTGGGGTTGAGCCGCCGGCCACTCTGGCGGAAGCTGCCCGCGCTGCTCCCCACCCAGAGGCTGGTCCACTGACCGACGCGATGCTGCCGCCCCCGGCCCACGGCTGCGAAACGGAACCACGGTGACACGCTATGTCATAAGCCGGCTGGGGCAGCTTGTGCTGGTGCTGATCGGCGTCAGCATGGTGGTGTTCCTGACCATGCATGTGCTGCCCGGCGACGTTGCCACCCTGCTGCTGGGCGAGCGGGCGACCGCGGCCGCATTGCTCCGGCTGCGCCACCAGCTCGGCCTCGACCAGCCGATCTGGGTGCAATATTTCGACTTCGCAATCCGAGCCCTGCGCGGCGATTTCGGCATGTCGCTGCGCACCCACCACCCGGCCATCGTCGATGTCATGGATGCGTTCCCGGTGACGCTGCAACTCTCGCTCAGCGCGCTGCTGCTCGCCACGTTCATCGGCGTGCCGCTCGGCGTGCTTGCCGGAACGCGACCGGGCGGCACGCTGGACAACATGCTGATGAGCATGACGCTGTTCGGCGTGTCGATGCCGATCTTCTGGCTCGGGCTGATGCTGCTGCTGCTGTTCGGCGGCATTCTGGACTGGCTGCCGATCGGCGGGCTGATGCCGGTCGGCATGGACGTGCCGCGCACCACCGGCATGACCGTCGTCGACGCGGTGATCGCCGGCCGGCCTGATCTGCTGCTCACCAGCCTGCGCTACCTGCTGCTGCCGGCGGCGACGCTCGCCACCATTCCGCTGGCGATGATCACCCGCATCACCCGCTCGGAAATGCTCGCCGTGATCGGGCTCGACCATGTGCGCACCGCCCGCGCCAAGGGCATGCCGGAACGCCGCGTGGTGATCCGCCATGTGCTGCGCAACGCGCTGATTCCGGTGGTCACCGTGATCGGCCTGCAACTCGGCCTGCTGCTGTCCGGCGCGGTGCTGACCGAGACGATCTTCTCGCTGCCCGGCCTGGGCCGGCTGATGGTGGACAGCATATTGTCGCGCGACTACCCGGTGGTGCAGGCCGGCGCCCTGTTCATCGCACTGGTGTTCGTGCTGGTGAATCTGCTGGTCGACCTCAGCTACGGCCTGCTCGACCCGCGGATCCGCCGGTCATGAGCGCCGCCGATCTGGAGGTCGCGCCGCTGCGCAAGCCCTCCGCGATCGGCAAGGTGCTGGCGCGCTGGCCGGCGCGGGTCGGGCTGGCGATCACCTTGATTTTCCTGCTGCTGACGGTCGCTGCCCCGCTGGTGGTGCCGTACGACCCATATGACCAGGACCTGTCCAGCGCATTGTCGCCGCCCTCGGCCGAGCACTGGTTCGGCGCCGACCAGTACGGGCGGGACACCTTCAGCCGGGTCATTTACGGCACTCGCACCGCATTGCTCGCCGTGGTGGTGGCGGACGGGCTGGCGCTGCTGCTGGGCTGCGCGATGGGGCTGGTCGCCGGGTTCTTCGGCGGGCGGATCGACGCGGTGATCATGCGGATCAACGACGTGCTGCTGGCGTTCCCGTATCTGCTGCTGGCGCTGATCATCGTCGCCGCTCTCGGGCCGGGGCTGACCCATTCGATGATCGCCATCGGCATCGTCTACACGCCGCAATATGCCCGCCTGCTGCGCGGCCAGGTGCTGGCGGTGCGCGAGGCGGATTACGTGCGCGCCGCCCGCGCGCTCAGCGCCTCGCGGCTGCGCATCATGCTGCGCCACGTGCTGCCGAACAGCTTCACGCCGATCATGGTGATGGCGACCTTGCAGGCCGGCTCGGTGATCGTCGAGACCGCCGGGCTGTCGTTCCTCGGCCTCGGCGCCCAGCCGCCATCGTCGGACTGGGGCGCGCTGCTGGCCGACGGGCAGAGCTATTTCCTCACCGCCTGGTGGATCGCCACTTTCCCGGGCCTCGCGATCTTCCTGGTGGTGCTGGGCTTCAACCTGCTCGGCGACGCCTTGCGCGACCATTTCGACCCGCGGCGGCGCGGATGAGCCCGCCGCTGTTGCAGGTGCGCGATCTGCGCGTCGAATTCGCCACCGACGCCGGGGTGGTGCCGGCGGTGTCCGGCATCTCGTTCGCCATCGAGCGCGGCGAGACGCTGGTGATCGTGGGTGAGTCCGGCTCCGGCAAATCGGTCACCAGCCTCGCCATCATGGGGCTGGTGCCGCAGCCGCCAGGGCGGATCGCCGGCGGCGAGATTCTGTTCCGCGACCGCGACGGCACCGTGCGCGACCTCGCCCATGCCAGTGCACGCGAGATGCAGAGCCTGCGCGGGGCGCAGATTGGCATGATCTTCCAGGAGCCGATGAGTGCGCTGAACCCGGTCTATACCATCGGCACGCAGATCACCGAGACGCTGCATCTGCACGAGCGGCTGAGCAACCGGGCTGCGAAGCTGCGCGCCATCGAGATGCTCGATCTGCTGGGCATTCCGGAGCCGGCACGGCGGTTCGATGCCTATCCGCACGAACTCTCCGGCGGCATGCGGCAGCGCGCGATGATTGCCATGGCGCTGTCCTGCCGCCCGTCGCTGCTGATCGCCGACGAGCCGACCACGGCGTTGGACGTGACGGTGCAGGCGCAGATTCTCGACCTGATCCGCCGCTTGCAGGCCGAATTGTCGATGGCGGTGATCTTCATCACCCATAATCTCGGCGTCGCGGCCGAAATCGCCGACCGCATCCTGGTGATGTATGCCGGCCAGGCGGTGGAGACCGGGCCGACGCGGGCGATCTTCCGCCAGACCCGCATGCCGTACAGCATGGAGTTGCTGGCCTCGGTGCCGCGCCTCGGGCTGGACCGCGACGCCCGGCCGTTGCAGGCGATTCCCGGCAGCGTGCCCGACCTCGCCGCGCTGCCGGCCGGCTGCATCTTCCACCCGCGCTGCGCGCATATGCGGCCCGAGCCGTGCCAGACAAGGCGCCAGGTGCTGGAGCCATGCGGGCCGGAGCATGAGGTGCGTTGCGCCCGCTGGCGCGACATCGCCGGCGATACGCCATGACCGCGCTGTTGCAGGCGGTCGGCCTGGTGCGCCACTTCCCCACCCCAGGCGGCGTGCTGCGGGCCGGCCCGCCGGTGCGCGCGGTGGAGGATGTCTCGTTCGAGGTCGCCGCCGGCGAGGTGCTGGGGCTGGTCGGCGAATCCGGCTCCGGCAAGAGCACCGTCGCCAATCTGGTGCTGCGGCTGGATGAGCCCACGGCGGGGCGGGTGGTGTTCGACGGCGAGGACATCACCCACGCCTCGGAGCGGGCGTTGCGGCCATTCCGCCGGCGGGTGCAGCCGATTTTTCAGGACCCGTTCGGCTCGCTCGATCCGCGCATGACGGTGGAGCAGATCGTCGCCGAGGCGCTGATCGTGCATCGCCTGGCGCCGACCCGGGCGGCGCGACGGGATCGGGTGGTGGAGCTATTGGAGACGGTCGGGCTGAATGCCGGGCATCTGGCGCGGCTGCCGCATCAGTTCTCCGGCGGCCAGCGGCAGCGCATCGGCATCGCCCGGGCGCTGGCGGTGGGGCCGGAGATGATCGTCGCCGACGAGCCGGTCTCCGCACTCGACGTGTCGATCCAGGCGCAGATCATCAACCTGCTGCGCGACCTGCAACAGCGGCTGGGGCTGGCGATGCTGTTCATCGCGCACGACCTGGCGGTGGTGGAATACGTGTCGGACCGGATCGTGGTGCTGTATCTGGGGCGGATCATGGAGGTCGGGCCGGCACATGAGATCGTGCGCGCGCCGAAGCACCCCTACACCGAGGCGCTGCTCTCGGCGGTGCCGGAACCGGACCCGGACCGAGAGCGGCGACGCATCATCCTGGAGGGCGACCTGCCGAGCCCGATGCACCCGCCCTCCGGCTGCGTGTTCCGCACCCGCTGCCCGTACGCGATTGCCGCCTGCGCCGAGCCGCTGCCGCCGCCGCGCGGTGTGGGGGCGGGGCATCAGACCTGGTGCATCCGGGCGGATGTGCTTTAAGGGAGGAAGCGGCGCTTTTTTGTAAAAAAGCGCGCAAAAAGCTTCATTCATTGGCGTCGGTGCGCCAATGAATAAAGTTTTTTTGCTTCTTTGTTTTCAAACAGAGAAGGGCTTGCTTACTTCTCCAGCGACACGTTCTGCATGTCGAAGAACATCTGCGTCGGGTTAAGCACGAAGCCCTTGACCTTCTTGCTGATCGCCCGTGCCTGCAAGGTCGAGTTGACGAAGATCCATGGTGCGTCATCGACGATGATCTTCTGCACCTGATGGTAGATCGGCGTCCGGCCCGCTTCGCCGGAGACGGTCAGCGCCTTGGCCAGCAGCGTTTCCACCTCGGGATTGTTGTAGTGCGACCAGTTGTTCACCGGGATGTTCTTGGCACCCCACAACTCGCCGAGGAAGTTGTCCGGATCGCCATTGTCGCCGGACCAGCCCTGCACGGTGAGGCCGGTGTATTTGCCGGAGCGCACGGTGGACAGATAGGCGCCGATCTCCATCTGGCGGACATTGGCGACGATGCCGACCTTCTTCAGGTAGCCCTGGATGGCGACCGCCAGCGCGGCGCCGGCCGGGTTGTAGCCGCGCGGCGAGTTATAGGTCAGCAGTTCGACCTGCAGCCCAGGCTTCACGCC
>DATJEA010000501.1:0-6070 GCA_035497095.1 Acetobacteraceae bacterium
GTCAGCTCCAGCACATTGGTCTGCCCGGCGCTGACCGTTCCGAAGGCGAAGCTGACCGTCGATTTTGGCGACTGCGCACGAACGATACCGCCATTGGTGATCGTGAATGCCGACGAACTGCCGGACAGATCGGTCAGCCCCGCCGAAAGTTTCGAGAACGTGCCGCCATCGACGAGCACCGCGCCGTTGCCGGTGAACGTGTTGCCAATAAACGTCCCATTTACTTGCAACGAGCCGGCCAGGCTGATTGTGCCGTTGGTGGTCACCGTGCCGCCGGTTGAGACCTTCATCAGCGCACCGGACGCGATGCTCACAGCGCCGCCAAGCGTACTCGTGCCGTGTGTGTCCAGGGTGGTGCCGGAATACAGCGCCGCTCCCGACGAAAAATTGTTCAGGGTGCCGTTATTGGTCAGTGTCACCGCCTTGGTGGTGCCGGTCGTTCCCAGCACGAGCGGCTGCGCGCTGCTGCTTGAACCGGCCGCGATCACAACCGAGACCGGCGCGCCGGCGGTGGTAATGTTGACGGGACCGGTAGGAACCGCCTGCGGCGACCAGTTTTTGGGATCGCTCCAACTGAACCCGTCGCCACCGCCCGTCGTTCCAACCCATGTCGCCATGTCAGTCGCTCCATTTGGTGCGGCCAAACAGCGAAGGCGACCCGTGCCTGCTGCGTAACCATTTGTTGTTTACGGTGAAGTCGTCGAAACACGCGATTGCATTCAACGTCGATAGAAAATCCTCGTCGAATGGCGCCGTTAACCGCGATTTCAACGGTTTGCCGGACGCCTGAAACGCGAAATTGGGGAACCTCACAGCTTGGAAGAAGTTCCATTGTCCCGGCCCGGAACGCAAGACAAAAATATATATTCGTGCAAGATTTACTATTCTTTACGTATTAGTATTTCGTGAACTCGGCATTTAATTTTTATCCAAGGTACGGTTTTGTCCAAGGCACAGTAGAATTGTAACGATTTATGACATTTGTGCCGAGTTTATCGAATTTCCGGTAATATGTATTCTACAGTATTTCTAGGTAATCTGTATTTTATGCTATTGATAACAATTTGTCATAGCAAAAACACCTATATTCATCCAGGCGCGAGCCGCCCGCGATCTCGCGGGGGTGGCTTGCCGTGCCGCCCGGAAAGCCGTTAACCGGGCACCGACGCAGCGCGAGAGGCAGGCATGGATTTACAGGCGGAATACGACAACGGCGCCAAGGTGCCGCACTACCCCGCCATCGTCGCCGCCTGGGTGCGCGATGCCGCCAGCTTCCGCGACGGCCATCCCAATGCCGAGCTCGGCCTGTCGTATGGCCCCTCGCCACGCCAGGTGATCGACGTGTTCTGGCCGGGTGCCGGGCGGGACTCGCCGCTGGCGCTGTTCATCCATGGCGGCTACTGGCAGCGGCTGGATGCCTCGGTGTTCAGCCATTTCGCCCACGGCCTGCTGGCGCACGGCGTCGCGGTGGCGCTGCCGACCTACGATCTGTGTCCGCAGGTCAGCATGGCAGCCCTGGTGGAGCAGGTGCGCGCCGCGGCCGCCTTCATGCATCGCCGCACCGGGCGCAAGCTGCTGGCCACCGGGCATTCCGCCGGCGGCCACCTCACCGCGATGCTGCTGGCCACCGACTGGGCTGAGCGCGGCCTGCCGGCCGACATGATCCCCGCCGGCATGCCGATCAGCGGCCTGTTCGACCTGCCGCCGCTGCTGCACACCACGGTTGCCGACCCGCTGGGGCTGGACGAGGCCGAGGCGCGCCGGCTGTCGCCGCTGTTCCTGCGCCGCCCGGCGGCCCGCATCCATGCCGTGCTGGGCGGCGACGAGGGGGTGGAATACACCCGCCAGTCGCGCAGCATCGCCGCCGCCTGGGGTGGCACCTGGGAGAGCCTGCCGGGGCTCAACCACTTCACCGTCGCCGCCGAACTGATCGACCCCGCCTCGCACCTGGTCGCCCAGGCGCGCCGGCTGATCACCTGGTAGGCAGCGGCAGCACCTGGTCCAGCCAGCCGGCCAGCGGCGCCAGCGGATCACTGACCCGCGCGGTCCGCTGCACCGACAGCGTCTCGACGCTGGTGATGCCGATGGTCTTCAGGATCGCCAGCAGATACGGCACCAGGAAATCCGGCTGGTCACCCTCCGCCCCGCGCGGATCGCCCGAGACGGTGACCAGATAGGTTGGCCGATCCGCCAGCAGGCCATACTTGCCCTGCGGTCCGAAGCCGAAGCTGCGCCGCGCCCGCACCACATGGTCGATCCACGCCTTCAGCGCCGAAGGCACCGTGTAGTTATGCATCGGGGTGGCGATCACCAGCCGGTCGCAATTCTCCAACTCGGCGATCAGCGTCTCGGACAGCAGCATCGGATCGGCCGCCTCCGCCGCCCGCGCTTCCGGCGACAGCCGCATGCCGCGCACGAATTCGGCATCGACATGCGGCGGCGGGGCGGCGCCGAGGTCGCGGCGGATGATCTGTGCATTCGAATGCAGGAGGGTCAGCCGTGCCAGCAGGGCGGCGGTCGCGGCGCGGCTGAATGACTCGGTTTTGGGGCTGGATTCGACCACCAGCACCCGATTCACGATGATTTATGCCGCTTTTTGCGGGGTGTACTGGAAGGTCGCGGCGAACCGGTTCCACACGTTGATCGCCGCCACCGCGACGGTCAGGTTGGCGAGTTCCTGCTTGGAGAACGCCGCCGAGACCGTGGCGAACACCTCATCGGACACGCCACCCTGGGCGATCAGCGTCACCGCCTCGGTCCATTCCAGCACCGCCCGCTCGCGCGCATCGAACACCGGCGACTCGCGCCAGGCCGGCAGTTGATCGAGCTTGGCTTGCGGGATCTGCATCTTGCGGGCGTCGTTGTTGTGCATTTGAAGGCAATAGGCGCAGCCGTTGAGCTGCGAGGCACGGATCTTCACCAGTTCCAGCAGCTCGTGCGGCAGCCCGGACTTGGCCGCCGTGCCGTTGAAGGTGGACATCGCGGCCATCGCTTCGGGCACCAGCGCGCGGATTTCCGCACTCTCGATCCGAACCCGTGGGGTATGCGTCATGGTTGCTCTCCTTGGCGGCATGACAGAGAATATCAGTACCCTGATAACGTAGCCGAGTTGCCCGCCGATGGACAAGCCGCCGACCCAAGCGCCTGCCGCAATCCCGCCCCCCGGCCAGGGCAAGCGTGGACCGCAGGGGCATCTTGCCTATCTGCTGCGCCAGGCCGCCGCCGCCGCGCGGCTCTCGGTGGAGCGGGCGTTGGCCGATGTCGGCGCCACCCAGCCGCAATTCATGGTGCTGACCATGCTGGACGCCTATCCCGGTGCCAGCGGCGCCGATATCGCGCGGCTGGCGCAACTGACCCCGCAGACGGTGAGCCTGATCATCCGCAACCTGGAACGCGCCGGCGCGATCGCCAAGGCGGCGCATCCGGCGCATGGCCGGGTGCTGCAACTGACGCTGACCGGGCCGGGCCGCGCGCTGCTCGCCGCGTGCAAGGCGCGCGCCGGCACGGTGAACCCGCTGCTGGCCGAGGGGCTCTCGGCCGAGCAGGAGGCGGTGATCCGCGCCTGGCTGGTGCGGGTGGCGGTCGAACTGGGTTAGAGCTTCAACTCCTGCTTCACCAGTTCCACCCAGTAGGCCACGCCGTACGGGATCGCCTCGTCGTTGAAGTCGAATTTCGGGGTGTGCACGCCGGATGAGGCTTCGCCGTTGCCGATGCGGATGAAGGCGCCCTGCTTCTGCTTGAGCATATAGGCGAAATCCTCGCCGCCGCCGGTCTGCGGGATGGCCGGGTTCACCGCCGCCGCGCCGACCACGGCCGAGGCGGCGGCGATCGCCACGTCGGTCTGTTCGTCGGCATTCATCAGCGGTTCGGCGACCCAGATGAACTCCACCTCGACCGCGGCGCCGTGCATCGCCGCCAGCCCCTCGGCGAGGTCATGGATGCGCCGCACGATGATTTCGCGGGTCGCTTCCTTGTAGTGCCGCGCGGTGCCGGAGACGGTCATCTCGGCGGGCATCACATTGGCGGACTCCCTGGCCCCGCCGCCGATATGGCCGACGCTGATCACCGCCGGATCGAACGCCGAGATGTTGCGCCCGACGATGGTTTGCAGCCCGAGCACGAAATGCGCCTGCACGATTGCCAGATCGACCGACAGATGCGGCGTGGAGCCGCCGTGGCCGCCCTTGCCGGTGAACCGCACATGGAACATGCAGCCGCCGGCCATCGCGACGCCCTTGCGGATGCCGAATTGCCCGACCGGCATGCCGGGCGAGTTGTGCATGCCGTACAGCGCCTCGCAGGGGAACCGCTCCAGCAGGCCGTCGGCGAGCATCGCCAGCGCGCCGCCGCGCCCCTCCTCGGCCGGCTGGAAGATCAGATGCACGGTGCCGGCGAAATCGCGATGTGCTGCGAGCTGCTGCGCCGCACCCAGCAGCATGGTGGTGTGTCCGTCATGGCCGCAGGCATGCATCACGCCTGGGGTCTGCGAGGCGTGCGCGGCGCCGGTGGTCTCGTGGATCGCCAGCGCGTCCATATCGGCGCGCAGCCCGATCGCGCGCTGGCCGGGCAACCGGCCCTTGATGGTGCCGACCACGCCGGTTTTGCCGACGCCCTCGGTGACCTCGACGCCCCACTCGCGCAGTTTGGCGGCGACCAGGGCTGCGGTGCGCACCTCCTCCAGCCCCATCTCGGGATGGGCGTGGATGTCGCGGCGGATCGCCGTCAGTTCCGCCAGATGCGGGCGGATCAGCGCGATTGTGGGGTGTTCGGTCATGGTGAGGTTCCTGAAAACGGGCAGTGGCGGGCTAGCTTAGGCGCGATAGCCGGTGACGGGGGCGAGCCGCATGGCGCCGGCATTAGCGTTGACCCGGCGGTCCAGCCGCACGCGGTCGCCGTCGAAGTGCAGGGTGACGGTGTCGCAGAACGCGGTCTCGACGAAGCGCCATTGCAGCTCCAGCCGATCCGGCGCCGGCCACGCCGCCTGCGCCACCACGCGCAGCGAGGCCGGCTGGTACTGGTGATGCAGCGTATTGCCGGTCATCGTGGTGTCGCCCTCGATGCCATCGCCGAAGCCGCTGGTGATGCTGTGCGTACCGCGCCGGTCGGTGAGGCTGAAGCGGCAGGCATCGGCGGTGAAGTCCAGCGCGATCTCGGCCACGCCCTCCTCGTTGGGCGGAAAGCCGAAGCGCGCGCCGGCCAGGCTCGCGGCCAATGCGGCATGCGTTGCGCCGATTGGCCCCGGCAGCGCCAGGCTCGCCAGCCGGGTGCTGAGCGCCGCCTCCGCCGCTTGCGTGCCGCCGCCGTCCAGCGCCGGCAGCAGATGGGTCCAGATTGCCTGCATCAGGCGTGGCGTGGTGTCCGGCAGGCCGGCGGTGATGGCGATCACCGCGTCGTGCCGCGGCAGCACCACGCATTGCTGGCCGAACACGCCGGAGGCGCGGCAGCCGCCATGCGGCGCCATCCACCACTGGTAGCCGTAGCCCTCGCGTTGCTCGCTGCTGGCGCGGTCGGCGGCGGTCGGGGCCTGGTAGCGACGCCCGTCCAGCCGGCCGAGCGCCACCTGCTCCACCTGCCGGCCGGTCGCCTCGCGCACCCAGGCGGCGGGCAATAGCTGACGGCCGCCCCATTGGCCGTGGTTCAGGTGCAGCACGCCGAATTTCAGCACATCCTCGGTGGTGCAGCTCAGCCCGTTGCCGCCGGTGCTGATGCCTTCGGGCGAAGTGTCCCAGCTCAGTGCCGACATGCCGAGCGGCTCGATCATCCGCGGGCGCAGATAGGCGTGCGCCGTCTGGCCGGTGGTGCGGCTGACGATCGCCGACAGCATGTAGCTGGAGGCGCTGCTGTAGATGAAGCTGTGGCCCGGCGGCTCGGCCACCGGCTCGCGCAGGAAGGCGGCGACCCAGCTTCCGGCCAGGCCGCGCCATTCGCCGCCGGAGATGCCGGTGGCGTGGCCGGTGCGCATGGTCAGCAGGTCGCGCACCGTCATCGCCGCCAGATTGTCGGACACCGTGTCCGGCAGGTGCTCGGGGAAGAAGCCGACCACGCGGTCGTCGAGCGCGAAGCGGCCCTC
>DATJEA010000502.1:0-11400 GCA_035497095.1 Acetobacteraceae bacterium
GCGGCAGCGGGCGGCGCGGGCGTGTGGTCGTGGTGGTGGTGGACATGCGCGATCCCCCTCAGAACATGTTGAGCGCGAGGCGGGCGTCCTCGCTCATCCGCGACGGGTCCCAGGGCGGGTCCCACACGACATCGACGTCGCAGGTGGTAACGCCTGGTACTGCCAATATGGCGTCGCGCACCTGCTCGGGCAATTCCTGCGCGCTGGGGCAGGCCGGGGCGGTCAGCGTCATTTCGACCTTGACGCCGCCATCCGGCGCGATGTCGATCACGTAGACCAGGCCGAGTTCGTAGATGTTCACCGGAATTTCCGGGTCGTAGATGCTGGCGCAGGCGGCGATCACCGCCTCCTCGCTGGGGGCGCCGAGGGTTTCGCCGTCCGGGGTCCAGACGCCGCCGGTGGCTTGCGTGGGGATCGGGCTGTCGTTCATGCTTGGTCTCCCTCGGCGGTGTGGTCCAGGGCAGTGGTCAAGGCCTGCCAGGCCAGCGTGGCGCATTTGATCCGCGACGGATACTCGTTGACGCTGGCCAGCGGGCGCAGCGGTTCGAGCGCGGCACAGTCCGGGCAATCGCCGGATTGCACCATGGCGCGGAAGGCGGCGAACAGCGCCTTGGTGTCGGCCGGGCTGCGGCCGTGCACGGCCTCGACCATCAGGTCGGCGGAGGCGCGGCTGATCTCGCAGCCGCGCGCCTCGAAGCCGGTTTCGGCGATCGTGCCATCGGCGCCGAGTTTCACCCAGACCTGCACGCGGTCGCCGCACATCGGGTTGTCGCCCTTGGCGGTGGCGTCGAACGTCTCCAGCCGGCGCATATGGGTCGGCTGGCGGCCGCGTTCCATGATGGTGGCGTTATACAGGTCGCGGACATCGTCGAACATCGTGGCCCCTTCTGACATCAGGCGAAAAACTCCCTGATGCGGACGAGGGTATCGGCCAGCGAGTCGATCTCCTCGGGTGTGGTGTAGATACCGAAGCTCGCCCGCGCCGTGCTGTCCAGCCCCAGCGAGCGCAGCAGCGGTTCGGCGCAGTGATGGCCGGCGCGGACCGCGATGCCCTGGCGGTCGAGCAATGTCGCGACATCGTGGGCGTGGGCGCGGTCCAGCGCGAAGGAGACCACGCCGCCGCGGTCCTGGGCGCGGCCGATCACGGTGAGGCCGTCGATCGCCGAAAGGCGGGACAGCGCGTGGTTGGTCAGGCGCGCTTCGTGGGCGGCGATGGCGTCGTAGCCGATTTCATCGACGAACTTGATCGCGGCGTGCAGGCCGATGCCCTCGATGATCGCCGGGGTACCGGCCTCGAACTTGTGCGGCACTTCGGCCCAGCTGGAGTGCTCGTAGGTGACGGTGGAGATCATCTCGCCGCCGCCCATCCAGGGTGGCATGGCGTCGAGCAGTTCCCGCCTGCCCCACAGCACGCCGATGCCGGTGGGGCCGTACAGCTTGTGGCCGGTGAAGCAGTAGAAATCGGCGCCGATCGCCTGCACGTCGACCCGGCGATGCACGATCGCCTGGCTGCCGTCGAACAGCACGCGGGCGCCGTGCGCGTGGGCCAGTTTGGCGATGCGTTCGGCCGGGGTGTAGCTGCCGAGCACGTTGGACATATGGGTGATGGCGACCAGCCCGACCTTGCCGTCCTGCAGGAGCGCCTCGTAGGCGGCCATGTCGAGTTCGCCGGCTTCGGTGAGCGGGGCGACGCGCAGTTCGGTGCCGTGGCTGTCGCGCAGCATCTGCCAGGGGATGATGTTGGAGTGGTGCTCCATGCCGGAGATCAGCACCGCCTGGCCGGGCTTCAGCATGGCGCGGCCGTAGGTGTTGGCGACCAGGTTGATCGCCTCGGTGCTGTTGCGCACGAAGACGATCTCGCTGCGGTCATAGGCGTTGAGCAAGTTGGCAGCGGCGTCGCGGGTGGCCTCGTAAGCGTCGGTGGTGCGCTCGCTCATCCAGTGCAGGCCGCGATGCACGTTGGCGTATTGCGTCTCCATCGCCTCGACCATGGCGGCGATCACCGCGCGCGGCTTCTGCGCCGAGGCGGCGCTGTCGAGATAGACCAGCGGCTTGCCGCGCACCTGCTGCGCCAGGATGGGGAACTCGGCGCGGATCCTGGCGACGTCGAACCGGGGGGGGAGCGCGTTCATACCGAATGCTGCTCCCACCAGGCGGCCACCGCCTGCTCCAGCACGGCGCGGCCGGCGTCGTGGGCGATCGGGTCCAGCGCTTCGGACAGGAAGGCGCGGATCAGCATGGCGCGGGCCTCGGCGAGGCTGAGGCCGCGGCTGCGCAGGTAGAACAGGTGGCCCTCGTCCAGCTCGCCGATGGTGCAGCCGTGGCTGCATTTGACGTCGTCGGCGTAGATTTCCAGCTGCGGCTTGGCGTTGATCTCCGCACCCGGCGACAGCAGCAGGGTCTGGTTCATCTGGTAGCCGTCGGTCTTCTGGGCCAGGCGGTCGACCTCGATCTTGCCCTGGAACACGCCGTGCGCCTTGTCGGTCAGCACATTCTTCACGGTCTGGCGGGACTGGGTGTTCGGCGCGTCGTGCAGCACGACGGTGGTGAAATCGCCGTGCTGCTCGCCGCCCAGCAGTTGCGCGGCGTTGAGGTGGGCGGCCGCGCCGGAGCCGCCGAGGCGGGCATGCACTTCCATGCGCGACAGCCGGGCCCCGAGGTTGAGGGCGAAGCTGTCATAGGTGCCGCGTTCGGCGACGTCGGCGTAGACGGTGGAGAGATGGAAGGCGGTTCTCGACTCGTCCTGCAGGCGCAGATGGATCAGCGTGGCGTCGGCCTCGACGGTGGCGGAGAGCACCGGGTTGTCGAGATAGGCGCCTTCGCCGGCGAACATCTCGATCAGCGTCATGCGGCTGCCGGCGGCCATGTGCACGGCGTGGCGGGGGTGGAAGGCGATGGCGCGGTCGGCGGCGCCGGTGCCGAGGCTGACCAGCACCAGGGTGCCGGCATCGGCGCCGGCCGGCACGGTGATGCTGGCGCCGTCCTCGGCGAGCATGGTGTTGAGCGCCACCAGCTTGTCCTGCTCCGGGCGGGCGAGCGGGCCGAGCGCCGGGGCGCCGGTGGCCAGCATCAGCGCGGCTGGCGGCGTGGAGAGGGCGGCCTGATAGCGGCCGTCGATGAACACCAGGCGCGGCGCGTCGATTTGCGGCAGGCGGGCCAGCAGGGCGGTGCAGTCGGGCGGTGCGGCGAGCGGCGCGTGGAATTCGACCTCGGCGACCGGGCGCAGGAAGGTGTAGCGCCAGGCTTCCTCGCGCGCGCCGGGCAGGCCGCCGGCGCGGAACAGGTCGGCCGCCGCCGCACGCAGGGCCGGGTCGCCGGGCAGGCTCGATTTCAGGCCGTCATAGCGGCTGAGGAACGCCTGGGCGCCCTGCTGCAACGCGGAGGGCGGACGGATCGCGTTCATGCTGCCTCCGCGACAATCGCCGCGTAGCCCTCGGCCTCCAGCGTCAGCGCCAGTTCCGGGCCGCCGGAGCGGATGATGCGGCCGTCGGACAGCACGTGCACGCGGTCCGGCACCAGATGGTCGAGCAGGCGCTGGTAATGGGTGATGACCACCGCCGAGAAGCCGGGCGAGCGCAGCGCGTTGACGCCGTCGGCGACGATCTTCAGCGCGTCGATGTCGAGGCCGGAATCGGTTTCGTCGAGCACGGCGATGCGCGGGCGGAGCAACTCCATCTGCAGCACCTCGTTGCGCTTTTTCTCGCCGCCGGAGAAGCCGACATTGACGTTGCGCTTCAGCGTGTCGTCCGGCATCGACAGGCGCTTGGTCTCGGCGCGGGCCAGCTTGAGGAATTCGACGCCGTTCAGTTCCGGCTCGCCGCGAGTGCGGCGCTGCGCGTTCATCGCGGTGCGCAGGAAGTTGGCGTTGTTCACGCCGGGCAGCTCCACCGGATACTGGAAGGCCAGGAACAGGCCGGCGGCGGCACGCTGCTCGGGCTCCATGGCCAGGATATCGACGCCGTCGAAGGTGGCGGTGCCGGCGGTGACGGTGTAGCCGTCGCGCCCGGCCAGCACGTAGCCGAGGGTGGACTTGCCGCTGCCGTTGGGGCCCATGATGGCATGGATTTCGCCATCCGGCACCACCAGGTCGATCCCTTTCAGGATCTGCTTGCCGTCGATTTCGGCAGCCAGGTTCTTGATTTCCAGCATGTTCGGTTCCTTAGCCGACCGAGCCTTCGAGGCTTACGGCGAGCAGTTTGGTTGCTTCCACGGCGAATTCCATCGGCAGCTCCTTCAGCACATCCTTGCAGAAGCCGTTGACGATCATGCCGACCGCGTCCTCCTGCGACAGGCCGCGCTGGCGGCAATAGAACAACTGGTCCTCGTCGATCTTGGACGTGGTGGCTTCGTGTTCCAGCCGGGCGGTGGGGTTGCGGCTTTCGATGTAGGGCACGGTGTGGGCGCCGCAATCGTTGCCGATCAGCAGGCTGTCGCACTGGGTGAAGTTGCGCGCGCCGGCGGCCTGCGGGCGGACCTTGACCAGGCCGCGATAGGTGTTGTTGGACTGGCCGGCGCTGATGCCCTTGGAGACGATGGTGCTGGTGGTGTTGCGGCCAATATGGATCATCTTGGTGCCGGTATCGGCCTGCTGCTTGTGGTTGGTGACCGCCACCGAATAGAACTCGCCGACGCTGTCATCGCCGCGCAGGATGCAAGACGGGTATTTCCAGGTGATCGCCGAGCCGGTCTCCATTTGGGTCCAGGAGATCTTGCTGCGGGCGCCGCGGCAGTCGCCACGCTTGGTGACGAAGTTGTAGATGCCGCCAAGGCCGTCCTCGTCGCCGGGATACCAGTTCTGCACCGTGCTGTATTTGATCCGGGCATCGGCCATCGCCACCAGTTCGACGACGGCGGCGTGGAGCTGGTTCTCGTCGCGCTGCGGCGCGGTGCAGCCTTCGAGATAGGAGACCTGGGCGCCTTCCTCGGCGATGATCAGCGTGCGCTCGAACTGGCCGGTGTTCTGGGTGTTGATGCGGAAATAGGTGGACAGCTGCATCGGGCAGCGCACCCCCTTGGGGATGAACACGAAGCTGCCATCGGTGAACACCGCGCTGTTGAGGGCGGCGAAATAATTGTCCTGCTTCGGCACCACGCTGCCGAGATACTGGCGCACCAGGTCGGGATGCTCGCGGATGGCGTCGCTGATCGGGCAGAAGATGACGCCGACTTCGGCCAGGTTCTTGCGGAAGGTGGTGGCGACCGAGACGCTGTCGAGCACCGCGTCGATGGCGACCGGCGGACGATGTCCCTCCTCCTCATCGGAGCCGACCACGCCGGCCAGCACTTCGCGCTCACGCAGCGGGATGCCGAGTTTTTCGTACATTTCAAGCAATGCCGGGTCGACATCAGCGAGCGACTTCGGCCGCGGCTTCTTCGGCGCGGCGTAGTAGTGCACGTCCTGGTAGTCGATCGGCGCGATCTTCAGCATCGCCCAGTTCGGCTCTTCCATCTTGAGCCAGCCGGCATAGGCGGCGAGCCGGTATTCAAGCATCCATTCCGGCTCTTCCTTGCGGGCCGAAATCAGCCGGATGATGTCCTCGTTCAGCCCTTTCGGCGCGATATCCATTTCGATATCGGTCGTGAAGCCCCATTTGTAGGTGGAGCCGGTAACGGCGGCGACGGCATCGATGGTCTCTTCAACGGCGGCCATATGCAACTTCCTCTATTCGGCGGCGGCGATAGGTGCCCGCCCATGAGATATCGGAGCAGGAGATGCCTGGGCAGGCAGGCGGAAGGCGGGCGGCACGGATGCGCGGCGCATCTCGGCCAGGGTGATGCCGGTCAGGGCATCGCGGATCGCGTCGTTCACCAGGTCCCAGCGGCCTTTGACGGCGCAGATGTTCTGCACGTCGCAGCAGCCACCGGAGCCGTCGACGCAGGCGGTGAGCGCGATCGGGCCGTCGATGGCGGCGATCACGTCGGCGATGGTCACCCGGTCCAGCGTCTGGCGCAGGCGGTAGCCGCCGCGCGCACCACGCTGGGAGGTGACCAGTTGCGCGGCGCCGAGCGCCTTCAGCACCTTGGCGACGGTGGGTTCCGGCACGCCGGTGGCCAGCGCGATGCCGGGCGAGGTCTGCACCGGCTCACAGGAGTCCTCGGCCAGGCGGATCAGCACCACCACCGCGTAATCCGTGAGTTTCGACAGCCGGAGCATCCCGTTTCACCCTAACCGGACCCCATCGGTCCTGATTGGTTGGAAATGGCCCATCGGGCCGGCCGCGTCAAGGGCCGGGGTGGCTCAGAAGCCCACCGCTTCAAGCAGATCGTCGAGATCGAGCGAGGCCAGCGCGGCGATATCGACGCCTTCCACGTAGATATCGAACAGCGCCTGCTTGCGCGCCACGATCGCGGCGACGCGGCTTTCGATGGTGTCGGCGCAGGTATAGGCGAACACCTGCACCGGGCGAAGCTGGCCGATGCGATGGGCGCGGTCCTCGGCCTGGGTGGCGACCGCGGCGGTCCACCACAGATCGGCGTGGAACACCACCGAGGCGGCGGTGAGATTGAGGCCGAGCCCGCCGGCGCGCACCGAGAGCACCATCGCCTGGCGGCTGTCGTCCTGGCTGAAGCTTGCCACCGCCTGGGCACGGGTGGCAGCCGGCTGGCCGCCGGTCAGCAGCAGCGGGCGCAGCCGGGCGAGCCGGGCGGCGATCGCCTGCACGCCGAACGGGGCGGCGACGAACTGGCTGAACACCAGCAGCTTCTCGCCGGCGGCGGCGTGGCCGGCGGCGCGGCGGGTGAGGTCGTCGAATTTGGCCGATTCGCCGGTTTCGGGATGCGCGTTGCAGATCTGCTTCAGCCGCAGGATCAGTTCCAGCACGTGGCTCACGCGGATCTCGGCGCCCAGCGAGCGCAGCCAGACCAGGCCCTCCGACTCGGCGATATCGTAGGCGCGGCGCTGGCGCGGGGTGAGGCCGGGGTCGATCACGAAGCGGGTCTTCGGCGGCAGCTCGGGCAGCACGTCGGCGCGGCGGCGGCGCAGTTGCATCGCGTCCAGCAGGCGGCGGAAGCCGATCATCATCTCGCGGCGGTCGAACTGGCCGGGGGCGACGAAATCGAGCAGCGAGACCAGGTCGTCGAGGCGGTTTTCCAGCGGCGTGCCGGTCAATGCCCAACTGCGCTGGCGGCTGAGCGCCTTCAGCGCGGCGGCGATGTCGGTGCGCTTGTTGCGCAGGCGCTGCGCCTCGTCGGCCAGCACCACACCCCACTGCCGGCGGCGCGGACCGCCGGGCAGCGGCATGTCGGCGAGCAGGCTTTCATAGCCGATCAGGTAGATGTCGGCGGCGGTGCGCCACGCGGCGGCGCGCTCCTCCGGCCTGCCGAGCACGGTGGCGAGGCGCAGTTCCGGCGCCCAGTCGCGCAGTTGCGCCCGCCATTGCAGCACCAGCCCGGCCGGCACCACGATCAGCGCCGGGGCGGCTTCCGGGCGCCGCGCCAGAACGCGCAGCGCGCCGATCGCCTGCACGGTCTTGCCCAGCCCCATCTCGTCGGCCAGCAACAGCGAGCCGGCGAGCAGCCGTTCGATGCCCTGGCGCTGGTAGACGGGCAGCGGATGCAGCCAATCGAGGCCGAACGGGCCGATACTCATCCGGCTACTCCGGGGCCGGGTCCTCGGTCGGCGGCTCGGTCAGCGTGGCATCCGGCGAGTAGTCGGAGCCGGTCGTGGTGATCTCCAGCGTCGAGGCCACGCCCTGCAGCCGCAGCACGTCCCATTGCATGATCCAGCCGCGGATATGGTGGCGCATGGTGCGGTTGGCGCGGCGCTCGGCGATCACCGCCGCCGGCGCCGGCCAGCCATAGGCGGCGGCGTAGCAGGCGCGCAGCCGCTCGGCATGGCGGTGCAGCGCGTCGGCGTCGGGGGCGGCGAGCAGCCGGGCGCGCTCGATCGCGGCGATCGCCTGGCGCGCCAGCCCGGCCTGCACCGGCAGGCCCTTCAGTTCCAGCCGGGCTGGCAGCTTCTCGTCGTCCTGGCGGGCATTGATCACCATGTCCTTGAAGTCGTCGGTGATCGCGGCGGCGGCATACAGCCCGGCCGGCCGCAGCCCCGGCGCCAGCCCGAGCCAGCCGGCCAGCTCGGCATACGCCAGCGCGCGCTGCACCGGGCCATAGCGGCCGATCAACTCCACTTCGTCGATCAGCACGCACCAGCCGGCGAACCCGGCGCGGCGGAACAGCGCCGGCACGAAGCGCGCCCGCTGCTGCGCCAGCTGCGCGGCGGAGGGCGGTTTCAGCTCGAACATGCCGCGCGCGCCGAGCGCCGAGAGCGCCTTGCGCATCGCCGGGACCGGCGGCTTGGCGCCGGCCAGGAACGCTTCCAGCGCGCGCCGCAGCGCCGGGTCCATCGCCCGGGTCAGCAGATGCAGCAGGGCGGCGAACACCGGCGACAGCCCGGCCTCCGCGGTGCTGGCCCAGGCCTCCAGCTCCTGCACCGCGCCGGGCTGGCGCTGCACCGCGTCGAGCGCCAGGGTGATCGGGTCGTCGGCATGACCCTGCACGGCGGCCACCCGCATCGCGGCGGCGAACATCACGCCGGGCAGGTTCAGCGGCGTCTCCTTGCTGACCGGCACCAGGCTGGTGACGAAGCCCTGCTGCAACGCCGCCTCGCGCAGATAGCCCAGCAGATGCGACTTGCCGGCGCCGAAGCCGCCGGCCACCACCAGGCCGGGGCGCGGGGTTTTCTGCCATGCCGCTTCCAGCCCGGCGTCGAACTCCGCCTCGACCGCCTGCTCGACACTGCCCAGCAGACGGATCGCGGCGCCGTTCGGCACCCCGGCGCGCAGAGCCTCGATCGCGCTGCGCTCGAACACCCCCGCCGTCATTGCTTCGCTCATTGCAGCACCACCAGCGGCGCCAGCATGTTGTCCTGGCCGTGCGGGCGCACGTCGTCCCAGACCCGCATCTTCAGCGCGGTGTACTGGCCGAGGCCGCGCCGCGACTCCTCGTCCAGCAGCGCCGGATCGGCCAGCACGGCGAAGAACACGCCCTCGAACCGCTCGGTATCGTCGATGGTCTGGCGCAGCACCTCGTAGCAGTCCATCACCGCCGCCGGGGTGTAGACCACGCCCTGCTCCACCGCCCGGCGATCGAGCAGCAACTGGCGGATATCGAGCAGCACCAGCAGGCCGTGGCCGCCGCAGGCGCGCACCCAGTGGCAGAGCGAGATCAGCATCGCCCGCGCGCTGTGCCGGCTGACCCTGGCGCCGATATTGGCCGGCCGCACCTCGGCGACCCGGCGCAGATCGCCGCGCAACCAGCTCAGCACCGAAGCTTCCAGCGGTGGCGGTTCCTCGGCCAGCCTCGCCTCCAGCAGTGCGATCATTGCGTAGCGGAAATCCTGCGCCATCTGCGGCGCGCCCCAGACCGCGCGGGTCAGCTCCTGCGAGATCTGGCTGCGCAACTGGTGCGGCAGCACGCCGAGCGCCGCGGCCAGCGCCGCCAGGCCCATCCGGCGGCCGGGCTGCGGCCAGGCATAGCCGCACTCGGCCAGCAGCACCTCCAGGCGGTGCTGCATCAGCGCCTCCCAATCGACCGCCTGGGCCATCGCGAAGAACAGGGTCTGGACGTGCTGCAATTTCAGCACGGCGCTGTCGACCGCGAGGCTGGCCAGGCCGTGCTGGGTGGCCGCGGCCCGCAAGCCCGCCGCCGTCTGCTCCAGCACCGGCGGCTCGGCGACCACGAAGCGCAGCGCGCCGCCGCCGGCCGGGATGAAGCTGGCGAGGTATTCGCGCTCGATCAGCGCCAGCCAGGGGGCGAGCGGCGTCGGCATCGCGGCTAGCCGGCCGGCGGCAGGAAGCGGATGCCGACGAAGACATGCTCCTCGCCGGTTTCGTCATAGGCGGTCAGCCGCTCGCGCCCCTTGCTGCCGGTGGAGGCCGGCAGGGTGAAGCCGCGACCGCGCGCGGTGGTGGTGTCCGGCGCGCGGTTCAGTTGCAGCAGGTCGCAGGCGAAGGCGTCGCGCGGGTATTCGCTGGCCGCCGCCGGCAGCAGGGTCAGCACCTCGTGCAGGCCGATCACGCCGACCACCGGCCCCTCGCCGGGCGCATTGGCGGTCCAGCCCGGCTGCACCGCCGGCGCCAGCACGGTGTAGGCCTTCCATAGCTGATCGAGGAAGCCGCGGGCGTTGAATTTCGCCGCGGTCTGCGCCGCCTTCAGCAGCTTCAACAGCGCCGAGGGGCGGATGCCGCGATGCAGCTTGCGGCCGATCTTGACGCCCGGCGCGCGGCCATCGAGCTTGAGCAGGAACGGGAACGCCGTCACCCTGCCGTCGCGCTCGGACAGCACCACGTCGCGCCGCGCCGCCTCGGCACGCAATTCGGCCAGATAGCTGCCGTCGGCGAAGGCCTGCTCGGCGTCATAGGCGACGCCCCCGGCGGTGCCGCGCAAGGTCTCGGCCAGCCGTTCCGCCAGCGCCGGGGCCTGCGCCAGTTGCGCGCCGAGTGCTGCCAGATCGCCGGCCTGGCAGAGCCGCCGCAGCCGGCGGACCTGCGCCAGCGCCGCGCCGGCCTGGCGTTCGCCGCTTTCCAGCGCGGTGTCCAACGCGGTCAGCGCCGTCTCGATGCTCGACTCGGCCATCCACCACTCCTCAGAAGCATCGGCCGAGCCTTGTTGCGGTTCCGCCGGCTGTCAAGCCGCGATCGGGGTTCACAACCGCCTCGCCGCCGCCTAGGTTCGCGCGACGATAACATGCACGGAGAACGCCGATGTCCGAACCCGTCACAGCCGATACTCCCCAGGCGGGCAGCATGATGGCCGGCAAGGTGGTGGTCGTCACCGGCGCCGGTGGCGGCATCGGCCGCGAGATCGCCATCATGATGGCCAGCGAAGGCGCGCGCGTGATCATCAACGATATCGGCGCCTCGCTGACCGGCGAAGGCTCGTCCGACACGCCGGCGCAGCAGACCAAACAGATCATCGAGCAGCGCGGCGGCCAGGCCGAGATCAATACCGACAGCGTGGCGAGTTGGCAGGGCGGGCGGCGGATCATCCAGTCGGCGCTCGACCATTTCGGCCGGATCGACGCGGTGGTGAACAATGCCGGGATTCTGCGCGACGTGATCTTCCACAAGATGAGCGAGGATGACTGGACCAGCGTCATCAACGTGCATCTGAACGGCTGCTTCTTCACCTCGCGCGCCGCCGCCGAGCATTTCCGCAAGCAGGAGAGCGGGGCGCTGGTGCATATGAGCAGCACCTCCGGGCTGCTGGGCAATTTCGGCCAGGCCAACTACTCGGCGGCCAAGCTGGGCATCACCGCGCTGTCCAAGTCGATCGCGCTCGACATGCAGCGCTATAACGTGCGCAGCAACTGCATCGCGCCGTTCGCCTGGTCGCGGATGACCAGCTCGATCCCGGCCAACACGCCGGAGCAGCAGGCGCGGGTGCCAAACCACAAAAAGGTGC